>NZ_DKSQ01000045.1:0-34583 GCF_002472765.1 Empedobacter sp. UBA7252 | reverse complement strand
TGGTAAGTTTATCAGCTGGTGCATCTACTTTTAAATTAAAATACGGACACCGTTCGCACAATCAACCTGTACAATTAGTAGGAACCAAAAGATGTTTCATTACATCTCAAAACCACGGTTTCGCAGTAGATGATTCGAAATTACCAGAAGGATTTAAAACATTCTTTACGAACTTAAATGATGGAACATGTGAAGGAATTCGTCACGAATCAAAACCAATTTTTACAGTTCAATTCCACCCAGAAGCAATGGGAGGACCAGTTGATACAGAATATTTATTTGATGAGTTCATCGAAGAAGTAAAAAAATATAAAAACGCTAACGCATAATCAGAATCACGATGTTAAAAAAAGATATTAAAAAAGTATTAGTATTAGGATCAGGAGCATTAAAAATTGGTCAAGCTGGTGAGTTTGATTATTCTGGTTCGCAAGCGTTAAAAGCGTTAAAAGAAGAAGGAATTAAAACAGTTTTAATTAATCCAAATATTGCAACTGTTCAAACTTCTGAAGGAATTGCAGACGAAGTTTACTTCTTACCTGTAACGCCTTACTTTGTGGAAGAAGTCATTAAAAAAGAAAAACCAGACGGAGTTTTAGTTGCCTTTGGAGGACAAACAGCTTTAAACTGTGCGGTTGAATTAAATAAAGAAAATATATTCGAGAAATATGGTGTTGAGGTTTTAGGAACTCAAATTCCAGTAATTGAAGCAACGGAAGATCGTGATATTTTCATCGAAAAATTAGACCAAATTGGTGTTTTAACTGCTCGTTCAGAAGCAGTAGAAACTGTAGAAGACGCAATGGCAGCTGGTAAACGCATCGGTTTCCCATTAATCATTCGTGCGGCGTACGCTTTAGGAGGTTTAGGTTCTGGTTTCGCAAATAACGAAGAAGAATTATTAGATTTAGTTGAAAAAGCATTCAATTATTCTTCTCAAGTTTTAGTGGAAGAGTCATTAAAAGGATGGAAAGAAATTGAGTACGAAGTAGTTCGTGATTCTTACGATAACTGTATCACAGTTTGTAACATGGAGAACTTCGATCCGATTGGAGTTCATACTGGAGAGTCAATCGTTATTGCACCTTCTCAAACTTTATCAAATTCAGAATATCATAAATTACGTGAAGTTGCCATTCGCACAATTCGCCATCTTGGTGTAGTTGGAGAATGTAACATTCAATATGCTTTCGATACTGTTTCAGAAGAATATCGTGTAATCGAAGTTAACGCTCGCTTATCTCGTTCGTCAGCTTTGGCGTCAAAAGCAACAGGTTATCCTTTAGCTTTCGTGGCTGCTAAATTAGCTTTAGGTTATTCTTTAGATGAGTTAAAAAATAGTGTAACGCAAACGACATCTGCGATGTTCGAGCCAGCGTTGGATTACTGTGTAGTGAAATTGCCTCGTTGGGATTTAAATAAATTTTACGGAGTTCGTCGTAACATTGGTTCTGCAATGAAATCTGTTGGAGAAGTAATGGCAGTTGGACGTTCTTTTGAAGAAGCAATTCAGAAAGGAGTTCGTATGTTAGATATTGGACATAGAGGTTTCGTAGCAAATGGATTCAAAATTCCAGAAGGTGAATCGTTGGATACATGGTTAGCTGAGCCAAATGACGAGCGTTTATACGCGATTACTGAAGCTTTCAAAGCGGGATATTCGATTGAAAAAATTCACGATTTAACAAAAATCGATTTATGGTTTTTACAACGTTTAGAAAGAATTTTTAATGTATCAAAAGAATTTGAAGCATTAGAAAGATTTGAACAAGTTGAAGCAGATTTAGTAAAACGTGCAAAATTATTAGGATTCTCGGATCAACAAATTGCAGTTTTAGTAAAAGGAGATCAAAACGTACACAGAAACGAATTAACAGTTCGTGAATTACGTAAAAACTTCGGAATTAAACCTGTTGTAAAACAAATTGATACGTTAGCAGCAGAATTCCCAGCACAAACAAATTATTTATATGTAACCTATCACGGAACTGAAAATGATTTGGAGCCAGAAACTGAGAAAGCAGTTTGTATTTTAGGATCTGGAGTTTATCGTATTGGTTCGTCTGTAGAGTTTGACTGGTGTTCTGTAAATGCAGCGCATACAGCATCAAAAAATGGTTACAAAACAATTATCATCAACTATAATCCAGAAACGGTTTCGACAGATTATGATGAGTCAGATCGTTTATACTTCGAAGAATTGTCTTTTGAACGTGTAATGGATATTTTAGATTTTGAACAACCTAAAGGAACAATTATTTCGACAGGAGGTCAAATTCCGAATAACTTAGCGATGAAATTGTACGATCAATCAATTAATATTTTAGGAACTTCTCCTTTAAGAATTGATGATGCAGAAAATCGTCACAAATTCTCAGAAATATTAGATGAATTAGGAATCGATCAACCACGTTGGAAAGAGCTTTCTTCTTTAGAAGCGATTCACAAATTTGTGGAAGAAGTTAATTTCCCAGTGTTAATTCGTCCTTCTTATGTCTTATCTGGAGCTGCGATGAACGTAGTTTCGAATACACATGAGCTAGATGCTTTCTTGAAATTAGCGAAAGAAGTTTCTCCTGATTATCCAGTTGTAGTTTCAGAATTCGTACAAGGAGCAAAAGAAATTGAGTTGGATGCAGTTTGTCAAAATGGAGAAATTGTAGATTACGCAGTTTCTGAACACGTAGAATTTGCGGGAGTTCACTCAGGAGATGCAACAATGTATTATCCACCACAAAAAGTGTACATCGAAACAATTCGTCAAATGCGTAAAGTTGCAGCGAAAATTGCAAAACGTTTCGAAATTTCTGGACCAATGAACATTCAGTTTTTATCAAAAAATAATACAGTTCGTGTTATCGAAACTAATATTCGTGCTTCTCGTTCGTTTCCATTCGTATCGAAAGTTGCAGGAAATAATTTAATCGAAAAAGCAACAAAAGTTTTATTAGGATTAGAAGTAGAAAAAGGACATTCAGAAGTCGTTTACGATTTAGATTATGTAGGAGTGAAAGCTTCTCAGTTCTCATTTACACGTTTAGCAGGAGCTGACCCAGTTTTATCAGTTGACATGTCTTCAACAGGAGAAGTAGGGTGTATCGGTGATACAGCAGAAGAAGCTTTATTAAAATCAATGTTATCTGTTGGATATGAAATTCCTGAGAAAACCGTTTTAATTTCTGGTGGACCAATTGCTTCTAAAGTTGCTTTATTAGAGCCTGCGAAACAATTAATCGCAAAAGGTTACAAAATTTATGCAACAGAAGGAACGCACAAATTTTTTACAGAAAATGATGTGTATTCTACGCTTGTTTACTGGCCTTCTGATAAAAAAGAGCCAAATGTAATGTCTTATTTACATGACAAGAAAATTGATATGGTGATCAACATTCCGAAAAACTTAACAAAAGCGGAATTAGACAACGATTATCAAATTCGTCGTACAGCTGTAGATTTCAATATTCCGTTGGTAACAAATGCACGTTTAGCTTCGGCTTTCATTAATGCATTTACAAAATTATCGATGGATGATTTAAAAATCAAAACTTGGAATGAATACCGTAATAAATAGAAATTAGAATCTAGATATTAGAAGTTAGAAAGCCTCGCATTTGCGAGGCTTTTTTTATGTTATTTTTTTGAATTTGTCATTCCGACAAAAGAAGGAATCTAAATTTAATGCGAAGCTGAAACGAGTTCAACTTAAGTTTTCCTGAACTTGTTTCAGGAACACATCATACGTGATTGCCTAATAATCTTGATTAAACATGAAGAAATGAATACACAATAATTCCAATAACAATTATTGAGAAAATAAACGTATTAATTCCTAAAAGTATAGCACCTTTAATTGTTGTAATGATAAATCCTTGGTTATAGAGTTTTTTCAACGCAAGGAAAAAGTAAACAATAATATATAAAACAATCAATGTATTAATCAAAGCTATTATGGCTGATACAGCATTACTATCAATATAATTTGAAAGTTTATTCAAAAGAAAAATTACCAAAATTGATAAAAGAATTACCGTAAAATAATGCAGTGTAAAAATTCCGTGATCAAAATACCACCATTTCTTTTTGTTGTAAAAAATCCATAAGAAGAAAGCAAACAAAGGCATGTATACAAACAAAACTTTCGGAATGACATGCAAAGATTTCTCAACAATAGCTTCTCCTAATTGATCGTCAGAAACCTTTCTTTTTCTCAACTCTTGGTATTTTTCAATAAAGGGAGATAATATTGGAACGTTATTTTTTACTTTAGATTGCAAGTTTTCAATAGATTCCTCGTTCAAATCTTCTAAAGAGTTTGCATTTTTATTTTTTTCAACTTCAGATTTTATTTTTGCACTTTGCTCGACAGTTGTCAATCCTTTGTTCTGTAAAGTGTCTATTGTAGCATTAAGTGCTTTTTGAATTTTTTCAGTATTTTCTATTGATATAGGTTCATTGGAACTATCATTATATTCAGTTTTATGAGAAGGAAATATAGAAATAAGGAAAAACGTTACAAAACTGACAAAAATGTACATTTTAACAGGATTAACAGAACTATTTCGTTTACCACTCAAATATTCTTTGGTTAAAACTCCAGGTTTCAAAAATAGTTTTTTGATTGTTTGCCAAAAACTTCCATCGTAATGAACAAAATCTTCGATAAAGTGAGTAAATAAAAAGTGAAACGGTTGACGTGTTTCTACATTTTCTTGTCCGCAATGTTTGCAATAATGTTCTTCTACGTAATGTCCACAATTTTGGCAATTATGATCTTCTCTTAGTTTTCCGTGACTCATGTGTTAATTAAATAGTTATAAAGCTATAAAAAGATTATTTATTTTGAAAAACACACGTTTGAAAAAATTGAAATTATTTTAAAATTTAGAATGAAATTTATTAAGTATACAGAATATTGTATTTTAGTAGAAATCTATTAGGAAATTTTATGTTTAAATCTTTACAGCTTAAAACTGATGTAACAAAACAATATCAAACAGAATGCGAGGAAAATAATTTGAATAATCTTTCTAAAATTAACATTTTTATCGGACCTAATAATTCTGGAAAAAGTCGTTTTTTGAGAGATTTGTTCTCAATTGAAGAAATCAGATATAATCTAATTCAATTAAAATTAATTGAGTTAAGCGAAATTTATGATGAAGTATCAATTAATATAAAAAATCTGAAGATAAATTATCCATATGAAGTTGATAATAGGCTTAATGTAGATAATTTTTATATTAAAGATGAATATGATAAAGAAGAATTAGTGATTTTGTTCGATGAATACAATAAAATTGATTTAAATAAACAATATTCAAGTTATCATGGAATTAATAAAGATATATATAATAATTTAAAATCTTTAAAGGATAATTTTAATAAAGTTGATTTTAATAATAATCTTTTAAAATTAGATTTTTCAAACAAAGCAATATATATTCCAATTCTTCGTGGTTTAAGAAGCATTAATTATCAAAATGAGGAATTTACGAGAGAAGATTTTTATTTTGAAAGAACAAAAAATGATTATTTTAAAGATGCGAAACTTGAGTTTAATACAGATGAATCTATTAAATCTATTTTTACAGGTTTATCTTTTTATGATGATGTTCAAGAATTATTACTTGGAAATTACGAGCAAAGAAAGTTAGTAAAAGATTTTGAAATATTTTTGAGTCAAACATTCTTCCAGAATAAGAAGATTACCATTATTCCAAGATTAAAAGAAAAAGATGTTTACATTAATATCGAAGGTGAAGAAGATAGACCAATATATAATTTAGGGGAAGGCGTACAAGCAATTATTATTCTTACTTATCCTTTATTTTTTAATAAAGGAAAAAACCTTAAGATTTATATTGAAGAACCTGATGTTTATTTACATCCAGGTTTCCAACGTATTTTAATTGAAACTTTATTGAACACGAAAGGTTTTGAAGAGTTTCAATATTTCTTTACAACTCATTCTAATCATTTTTTGGATATGACATTAGATTATAAAGAAATTTCTGTTTACAAATTTACTAAGGAAAAAGAACAATTTTTTATACATAATATTGATAATCCAGATATAACTTTATTAGAACATTTAGGTGTTAAAAATTCATCTGTTTTTCTAACGAATTGTACAATTTGGGTAGAAGGAATAACAGATAGAATTTATATCAGAAAGTATTTAGAACTTTATCAAGAAAGTTTATCAAAAGAATCTAAAAAATATTTTGAAGATATTCATTACTCTTTTGTAGAATATGGAGGAAATAATATTACACATTGGAGTTTTTTAGATACTTCTGGTATTAATGTAGAGCGTTTGTGTGGTAAATTATTTCTTTTAACAGATAGCGATAATGCTAAATCAGGCGCTAAATATGAAAGGTTTACTAAACTTCAACAAAAATTAGGAGATCAATATTATTGTCTGCAAGCTAAAGAAATAGAAAATTTATTAACTAAAGAAATTTTATTAGAAACTTTAAAATTAATTGATAAAACGAAAGATAAAGAAAGTATAAAATTTAAGGATAAAGCAAAGTTTAATCCTAACACTGCAATAGGTACTTTTATAGATAATCATATTGAAGGACTAAATAAAATGTATAAAAATGAGAGTGGAACAATAAAAGAAAAAGTCCAATTTGCTCAAGGTGTAGTGAATGTTCTTTTAGACTTTAATCAACTTACAGATGAAGCTCAAAAATTAACAATGAAAATTTATAATTTTATCAAAGAAAATAATTAAAACAAAAAATCCACTTCTCTCGAAGTGGATTTTATATTTCTCGTAAAAATAATTTTCTTAAAACTCAGCAAAAAAAGCTTCTACTTTTTCTACGCCGTTTGCGTCTAAGGCTTCAACCAATTCTTTTTTGATTTCTGTTAATTCTTTCTTTTTCGCTTTTTTCAAAACTGGTTTTGCAGTTTCCAAAAAGTTTTCGATTTGTTCTAAACCACGAGAACTTAAGAATTTTTCGTCTGTTTTTTTCAATTTAGCGTAAACTTGTACCAACATTCTACATTGTTCCAAAGCCAAAACGTATTCTTTTACAGTTTCTAACGTAATCATATAATGCAACATCAATTGTACTGAAGGCATATTACGTTGATGACCAAATTTCGTGTATTTTTCTAATGCAATTCCAAAAGATTCTTTACTACGTTCGATATTTTTATTTAAAGCTGCAGAAATGACAACATTAAACCAATCGTCTGAATTATCAGAGTTTTGAGCGATATCGAAAAATGCATTATCCGCATTCTCAAAATCTTGTAAACTATAATATGATAAAGCAATTAATTTCTTAGCATCGTACAATTGTTTTGGGTCTTTCGCATCCAATAAACCTTCACAAATTTTGATACACATCTCGAAATTGCTGTTTCCAAATAAATCTCTCGCAGTGTTCAACAACGAATTAGTCGCATTCTGTTCCAACGCTTGCTCGTACATAAATTGACGTGCTCTCAAAACATCCTCGTATGTGATATAATCGTAATTGATTTTCATTTTTTTCGTCTCTTTGTTAATTCGCAACTAAATTAATTAAATCTTTAAGAAAGTACTTAATTATTTATCTTTTTTTAATAAATGTCGAATCACCGTTTCTGCCGCATGCAACCCGAATAAACCAGGCATCCACGAATTAGTTCCGTAAAACGATTTTTTATAATTTTTTCCATCCGTTAATTTAACCGAAGATTCATCAGGAACTTCTGTCGAAAAAACAGCTTTTACACCTTTATTAATTCCTTCTTTTTTTAATCGTTTTCTAACATTTTTTGCCAAAGGACAAACATCTGTTTTACTAATATCACGCACTTGTACTTTGCTTGCCAAATATTTTCCTCCAGCGCCCATATTGCTGATTACTTTAATTTTTTTGCGTTTTGCAGCTAAAATCAAATTAATTTTTGGTGTAACAGAATCGATGCAATCTAACACATAATCAAAATCTGGTGTGACGATTTCGTGTGTACGTTCTGGACTCAAAAATTCGTTGATACGCGTTAATTCTAATTCAGGATTAATGTCCATTAAACGATCGCCAACGATGTCTACTTTGTTCATTCCAACAGTTGAGTGTAAAGCGGGTAATTGTCGATTAATATTTGTAATATCAACAGTATCACCATCAACAATTGTCATTTTTCCAACTCCTGCGCGTGCGATAAATTCTGCGGCAAAAGAGCCAACTCCACCTAAACCAACAACTAAAATGTTCGAATTTTTTAGGATTTCTAAACCTTCTTCTTTGAATAATAATTCAGCTCTTTCTTGCCAAACTGCCATTGAAATGTATTTTAATTATGATTGAACTTCGTAACCGAAAACTGCTTTCCAATTTTTCGCTTGTTGAAGTTGTAATTCCTCGATTGTAATTTTTCTCAAATCCGCTGCAAAAGTATAAATTTCTTCAATAGAAATTTCGCTTGCATCATTCTCCAAAAAGAATTGATTCGCAGAAAGATTTGCAAATATAATTTGTAAGTTTTTGTTTGATAGAAGATTTTTACCAAAAGATGCAAAACAATTTTGCGCAATAATTTGATTGAGTAACTGTTCATTCTTATTGAAACCATGAAAAATAAACGGAATCGTCAATTTCATTTGTTTTCGAATCTGTAAAATTTCTTGATAAGCACGAACCGAATGTATAATGACTGGAAGTTGATATTGCATCGCAATTTCTAACTGTTTTTTAAAAACGTTGATTTGTAATTCAAAATCTGTTTCGCACAATTTATCTAATCCAATTTCACCGATTGCTAAACAGTTTTTATTCGAAATAGTTTGATTAATAATTTCGATTTCTTCCTTTATTGATGAGGTTTTGATGTAAGCTGGATGAATCCCAATTGAAAATAATTTAGCTTCATTATTCAACTCATTTGGAAACTGATTATACAGTTCCAAAACATCTGTTTGATCGGATAAATGATGTGTATGCGCGTTGAGAAACATAGTTCAAATTTAATCTTTTTCAATGATTTTTCGAAATGTTAAAATAGGAATAGAATTTGCTATAGGAATTTGAATGAATTCAGATCATATTTTAAGTCCAAAAATGTTGAAGTTTTTGCCATGGCTTGGTGCGATGGCAATTTTTATGCAAGCTTTGGACGCTACAATTTTAAATACATCTTTACCTACAATTGCAAAAGAATTAGGAAAATCGCCTTTAGAAATTCAGTCGATTATTGTTGCGTATACGTTAACAATCGCTTTGTTAATTCCTTTGAGTGGTTGGCTTTCGGATAAATACGGAACGAAAAAAGTTTTTCAATCTGCTATACTGATTTTTACACTTGGATCCACACTTTGCGCATTTGCCACAACTTTACCTTTTTTAGTCATTTCACGCGTTATACAAGCGATTGGAGGATCGATGATGGTTCCTGTTGTACGTTTAGCAATTTTATATGCTTATCCAAAAAGTGAATTATTAAAAGTAATTAATTTTATAACTATACCAGGGTTAATAGGTCCACTTCTTGGGCCTACAATTGGAGGTATTTTGGTTGAAACGTTATCGTGGCATTGGATTTTCATCGTGAATATTCCATTCGGAATTATTGCACTTTGGATGACAACTTTTGCGATACCCGATTTTAAACATCCAGTTTTTAAATTTGATATCAGAGGTTTGATTCTTTTTAGTGGAGGAGTTACTGTCTTAACATTGATTATGGAATTGACATCTTCTCGTGTGATTGGCCTGCAAACTGTATTGGCATTGACTGTAGTTTCTGCCTTTTTGATTGGTTTGTATATTTATCATGCAAAACATAAACAACATCCTTTAATCGATTTGAATTTGTTTAACATTAGAACTTTTCGAATTGGTATTATAGGAAATCTTATTACACGATTAGGAATTGGAGGAATACCTTTTCTTATTCCGCTTTTATTGCAAGTTGGTTATGGATATTCGGCTACTGTAGCGGGATTAATTATGATTCCATCTGCAACAAGTAACATTATTGCAAAATCGTTTGTTGTGCCAATTGTGAATAAATTTGGTTATCGAAATACGTTGATTTCCAATACAATAATTTTAGGATTAATCATTTGTATGTTTTTCTTTTTAGAATCGAAATCACCAATTTATTATATCATTCCGTTAATGGTTTTGAATGGATTTTTTAGTTCAATTCAATTTACGGCGATGAATACCTTGTCTTTAGCAGATTTGGACGAAAATACATCCAGCGAAGGGAATAGTTTATTATCGGTTACACAACAATTATCACTAACATTTGGAATTTCTGTAGCTGCATTAATTTTAGGCGTTTTTAGACAAGCAGGATTTGTAAATGGAGTGGAAGTACAAGCTTTTCGTTATTCATTTTTGACGATGGGCGTGATGACAATTTTATCAACTTACATCTTTTTCAAATTAAGAGAATCTGATGGCGCTTCGATGTCAGGGAAAAAATAAAATTTAGAACATAAAAAAATCTCTACCAAGTAGAGATTTTTTCGTTTTATATGAATTTACAATTAGTCATTGTAAAAATGATGGCGAAGTTCACCTTTCAGGTTTGTTTCGTATTGCGTTTTAAATTCTTCTTTCGAAAGATTTTGACCTAATAAATAAATAGCTTTTGTAATTGCAGCTTCCATTGTCAAATCATAACTCGAAATTGCTCCCATATTTAGTAACGCATCACTTGTTGCATAACGTCCAAGTTCTACCATTCCACCCGCACATTGCGTGTTGATAATAAGATGAACTCCTTTATTCGTTACTTCTTCCAACAATTCGATAAACCAATCATCAGTAAAAATATTTCCTGTTCCGAAAGCTTCAATAATAAAAGCTTTCATATTTGGAGCGTTCAAAACACTTTCGATAAAAGAGCGATTCATTCCAGGAAAAATCTTCAAAACACCAACATCAGCATTTAGATCTTTATTGATAGAAAGTTTATTCGTAACAACATTTTTTAACAACAAATCTTCTTTTACTTCCAAATGAACACCAGAAACTCCAATTACTGGATAATTCGGCGATTCGAAAGCATCAAAGTTTTCTGCATTAATCTTAGTTGTTCTATTCGCACGGAACAATTTATATTCAAAATACACGCAAACTTCTTTGATAATTGGTTTATCATTTTTGCGTAATGAAGCCAATTGAATCGAAGTAATTAAATTTTCTTTTGCATCTGTACGCAAATCTCCAATTGGTAATTGCGAACCAGTGAAAATGACAGGTTTTTCAAGATTATCAATCATGAAACTCATTGCAGAAGCTGTATACGCCATTGTATCAGTTCCATGTAAAACCACAAAACCATCGTAGTTCTCGTAGTTTTGTTGAATGGTTTCGGCAATTTCTATCCAATATTTAGGTTTCATATCAGACGAATCTATCGGTGTATCGAAACTATGATAATCGAAAGAACAATCTAAAAGTCCCAACTCTGGAATTTGTTTCAACAAATTATCAAAATTGAAAGGTTTCAAGGATTGATCTCCATAATCTTTCGCCATTCCAATTGTTCCTCCTGTGTAAATTAATAAAATTTTTGTTTGCATGCGGTTTGATTAATTTCTGGTTAAAATTAACCATTATAAAAAATCTGTACAACATCTTTTCTTAAACTCCGATATTTTGTAAATTGGATAAATAATTGTGAATATAATTTTAAACTATCAACTTGATGAAACTATTACTTTTAGCCATTACAACTTTGTTAACATCAGCTTATGTTAATGCGCAATCTGACGAAGGATTGTTTGAAGTTGAGTACGAAATGAACGGACAAGAACTAAAATCTTTTGCTTTTTCTACGGATAATTGTGCGCAGAATTTGATTGTGAAATCGTGGGAAAATTGGGTAACGAACAAAGAAGGTTCTTCTGCTTTTCTAAAAAAACACGAAGCGAGTAATATCAAATTCAAAAATTCGCAAGATGTATATAAATCTGTGATTAGTTTGGTTGATGAAGAAAACGGAAAAACGACCGTGATTAACACATTGACGGATCAAAATGGAATGACGTTTAATAGTAATTCGGCAGAGTTTGATAAAATTTATGCTCAACTACAAGATTTAGCGACAAAAACGAAGCAAGGTTGTGTGCGAAATGAGTTGAGGTTAGCGAACGAAAATATGATTCGATTGACGAAAGAAAATGCAGATGCACAATTGAAAAAAGGAAATTCTATCAAATCATATCTAAAAAATAATAACACCTTATTGAAATTAGAAAGTAAAAAGCAAGCTTTGGGTGATAAATTGGATTTGGTGGTGAATCAATTGGAAAGAGAATCGAATGATAAAGTAACTGATGGCTTAATGAAGAAAAAGATAAAAACCGAAAATGCTTTGCGTGCAACAGAAGATCAGGTGGTTACGTTGAGTGGAAAAATACAAACTGCCGAAGAAAACGATAAAGGTTTGGATGCAAAAATTAATCAATTAACAAGTCAAATTCAGCAACAACGCTCGATTACGGAAAATTTAAAAAAGAAATATTCATCAATTGCACGATAATTGTTAGAGAAATTATATATTTACTAAATATCAATAAATAAATATTATTAAAATCAACTCGTTATGGGATTATTTTCATTTATCAAAAATGCCGGAGAAAAAGTCTTCGGAGGTGCAGAAACACCAGAAGAAAAAGCAGCTAAAGTACAAGAACAAGTTGCAAAACAAGGATTTGATTTGTCAGGAGTAACTTTTTCTGCTGACGGAGATAAAATTGTAGTTGCTGGACAAGCGTTGGACATCAACGAGAAACAAAAAATTTTAGCAACAGCAGGTAACATTGATGGAGTGGAAGGAGTAGAAGATCAATTAACATTGAAAACACCTTTGAAAATTGAAATTCCAGATTTATCTAAGACAATGTACACTGTAAAAAGTGGAGATTCTTTATCTAAAATTGCCAAAGAAGTTTACGGAGATCCAATGCAATATCCAAAAATTTTCGAAGCAAACAAACCAATGTTAAAACACGAAGATAAGATTTATCCTGGTCAAGTTTTGTATATTCCTCAGGATTAATACAATAGAAATAAAATATTCACGTTAAAACTCCTACAACCAAATGATTGTAGGAGTTTTATGTTTTTACAGCATGGTTTTTGCGGAATATTTACTCGCAATAAAAAATAATAGCATATATTCGTATAACTGAAATAAAAAAATAATTATGAAAGTTTCAATTTTGCCAGTAGCGGTTATCGCTGCTTCAACTTTATTTAGTTGTGTGAGTCAGAAGAAGTATGATGAATTACAAAATAAATTCAATTCTGCTTATTCTGAGAACCAAGGATGTCAAACAGAATTGGCTGTAGCGAAAGCTAAATTAGCTAATTTTGAATCTAACCAAGGTCAGTACGAAAACACAGTTCAGAGTGAAAGAAATCAAATTAAACAATTACAAGAGCAATTGAAAAATTGTATTAATGGTGGTTCTAAAAATGTTTCTGAATTAGTGAACGAAATCAATCAGTCTAACAAATACATCAAACATTTGATCGATGCGAAAAGCAAATCTGATAGTTTGAATATGGTTTTAACAAACAACTTAACGCGTTCTTTATCTAGCAACGAAGCTAAAGATGTTGATGTTAAAGTATTAAAAGGTGTTGTTTACATTTCATTAGCTGATAACATGTTGTACAAATCTGGTAGCTACGAAATTTCGCCTGCTGCTGGAGAAACTTTAAGCAAAATTGCGAAAATCATCAACGACTATAAAGATTACGATGTATTGATTGAAGGTAACACAGATAATGTGCCAATTTCTAAACCAAACATCCGTAACAACTGGGATTTATCTGCTTTACGTGCATCTTCTGTTGTGCAAGCGTTACAAAACCAATACGGTGTTGATGGTAAACGTTTAACAGCTGGTGGACGTGGAGAATTTAATCCATTAACTACAAATGCTACTGCGGAAGGAAAATCTAAAAACCGTCGTACACAAATTATTATCTTACCTAAGTTAGATCAATTTATGGATTTAATTGGGCAAGCTCCAAAAAACTAATTTTGATAAAAAAATCAAATTAATATAGAAAGAGCCACTTTAAAGTGGCTCTTTTTTTGTAACTTTTTCCAAATTTTAATCAATACCAATGGAACTATATTATTCTTTTTCGGTTCTAATTGTTCTTGCTGCATTATTTTCTTATGCAAACCTTCGATTCCTAAAATTACCTGGAACAATTGGAATTATGATTATCGCCATGTTAGTATCTGTCGCTATCCGTTTATTGGGAGATAGCTATTTTCCTGATGCTACAAAAGACATGTTTCAACTCTTTAATAGTTTAGACTTTAATGAAATATTGATGGGCGCAATGCTTAATTTTCTGCTTTTTGCAGGCGCAATGCACGTTAATATCCTAGATCTGAAAAACTTGAGATGGACAATTGCTACTTATGCTACAATTTCGGTAGTATTATCAGCATTTATTATATCAGCAATTTTATATTACATCGCCCCATATTTTGGTATTCAAATTCCGTATATCTATTGTTTATTGTTCGGAACATTAATTTCTCCAACTGATCCAATCGTTGTATTAGGAATTTTGAAACAAGCAAAAGTTCCTAAAATTATTGAGACAAAAATTACAGGAGAGTCACTATTTAATGATGGTGTAGCCGTTGTAATGTTCGCAGTAGTTTTACAAATAGCAACTAATCCAATTTTTGATGCTGATTTTGCAAGTGTTTCAAAATTATTCTTGATGGAAGCTGGAGGCGGAATTTTACTTGGACTATTATTAGGATTTACAGCTTCTAGATCCATGAAAAAAATTGATGATTATAAAGTTTCAGCTTTAATTACATTGTCGATTGTAATGGGAGGATTTTTGATTGCAAAAGAACTTCATGTTTCGAGTCCTTTAGCTATGGTTATCGCAGGTTTAATAATCGGAAATTATGGAAAGAGATTCGCAATGAGCAAAACAACTCAAGATTATTTAAACAAATTTTGGGAGCTTATTGATGAGATAATGAACGCTATTTTATTCCTTTTTATAGGTTTCGAATTGTTATTAATAGAAGATTTAATGGATCAAATTCTATTAGGAATTGTCACAATTTTTATCGTCTTATTATCTCGAACATTATCAATTGTGATTCCAGCTCGTACTATTTTAAGAAAAAATACCTTTTCCAAAGGTTCGCTTATCGTTTTAGTTTGGGGAGGAATTCGTGGTGGAGTTTCAATTGCATTAGTTCTTTCGATGCCAAATTCGGAATGGAAAGATTTGTTATTAGAGATTACATATATCGTTGTTTTATTTTCAATTGTTATTCAAGGTTTAACTGTTGGTAAAGTAGCACATCGTGTTTTAAAAGACGAATCTGAAGAAGCAAAAGATGAAGAAATGGAAGATTATCTTAATTCATCTAAACTGTAATTCGAAAATATAAAAACAACAAGCGCATCTATAGATGCGCTTGTTGCTTTAACAGAAGTTTAGAACTTAAAATGGTCTAGTTCACGAATTAATCTTTATTTTTAATAGAAATTAGAACAAGCCAACAGAATGAAATTAAAAGATTTATCTAATCAACTCGAAATATCATTAGGAAGTTTACAGAATTTTATCAATGATTTTAATATTGATTTGAGTTTTTGTATTGACGAAAATTTTAATGTAACACAACAATTTATAGCATTTTCGGAAGAGAATAAAGACTTCTTAAAAAAATATGCAGAAGATTATTCCAAAGAAAAAACAATAGAAGAAATTGCTAAAACAATTGGAGCGAAAGAAGAAGAAGTGCTTCATTTTTTTGTAACAAATGGAATTCCTGCTGAGGTTGCAAAGCAGATGAAAACGGGTGTGTCAAGTTATTTGATTCATTCTTACATTGGGGGAAAATATCCATTCATAGAAAAAGCATTTCCGCAATGCGAAGATTTTTCTGGTAAAAGCTTAGTCGGTTATACTGATTTGTATTTTTATATGACTGATATGTTAGATCCATTTATAAGCAAAGATCAAATAGAAAGTTGGGGAATCTCAAAACCTGCGGGATTGATTTTGTATGGACCTCCAGGTAGTGGAAAAATATATTGGGCAAAGAAAATAGCAGATATGATAGGTTATGAATTTGTGCATATTTTTAATGATTATTTAGTTGGGAATTTTGATAACAAAAAGAATAAATTCTCCGATTTCCTTTCAAAAAAGATGAATCAACCCAAAACATTATTGTTTATTGATTCGTTCGACGAAATACTACATTCTACTTCTGTAAATTCCATTTATCCCGAAATGGTCGATTTGTTTTATTCCGTTCTTAGACATATTCAGAAAAATGACACGAAAGAACTTTTGATTGTTGGAGCTGTTGAATCTTTGGCAAATTTGAATGATGAAATCGTTGCTCCTGGTCGTTTTGATTTACATATTCCTATTTTTCCTCCAACTTTTGACGAGCGCAAACAATTACTTTTACACCATATGACCGCAAATCTGGCTCAAGATTCTCCGTTATTATCAATTCTGAAAAATCAAAATGCATTGAACAAAGATTTCTGGACGCCTTATGCGGCTGAAATGAGACTTTTTTCAAACACAATGATGATTGATTTTACACAATCGCTTAAAAAACGTTTGTACGCGTTGTATAGAAAAGATGAAACGAAAAATATTGTGATGACAGAAAAGGTATTGTTTTCGGCATTTCAAGAAGCGAAATCGAAATTAACGCCTGATTATTTAAAACATTGTGCAATTTTCTTAACAGAAGCCAAGCAAAATGTTGGTCAAGATTTTCCGCATCGTCTGATCGAATTAAATGCTGATTTAGAGTTTTATTTATCATCAAAAGAAATTCCGATTACTAAAATTGGTTTCAAGCAAAGTGATGAAGCAATCTCTCCTACAGCTCAACCAGCAGTTGAAGAAACTAAAGAAGTTCAAAATAAATAATATAAAACTATAAAAAAAAGCGCTCGTAAAGCGCTTTTTTGATTTTATAAAATGATTAAAACTTACAAAGTTTTAAATGTTAATAATAAGATATTTCCTTTGTAAAGATGTAATTCTTTTCCAGAAACTTCGTAACGATTTACGCTTTTCAACATCGATAAAAATGCTTTTTCTTCTTGCAAATTAGGACAAGCCATTTTAGTTTCAGAAAAATTAACAAAGCTTGTTACGCCGCTAACTTTTGTAAAAGCAGCATTGAAATTGTTGCAACCCGCAAAACCACTTACAGTCGAATTAGCTTCGTCAATAACCAACATTACGTCCTTATCGTACAAACCTTTTACTACGTTGTTATCGTTGATCAAATACCAATTTTGATTTGAAATCGAAACTTCCGATTTAGGTTTAATTTTAGCAGTACTTGCGCTTGTAGAACAAGAAGTTGCTATAAAACTCATCAAAATAGTTGCTGAAAATAAAGTTACAATCTTTTTCATTTTTCGGAATATTTTATCTCAACTCAGCGTTGAATTTTTCTTGATACAATTTGATTAATTTATTCATTAAACCATCAATTTCTTGATCGCTTAATGTTTTATTTTCGTCTTGAATCATAAAACTTAAAGCATACGATTTTTTACCAGTTGGCAATTTATCTCCTTCGTAAACGTCAAATAAATTAACAGCTTTCAACAAATTCGTTTTCACTTCTTTTGTCGCTTTGTACAATTCTTCATATTTCACAGAAGAATCAAGTAATAAAGCTAAATCTCTACGAGAACCTGGAAATTTAGAGATTTCTTTGTATTTCAAATCGTGTTTGTTTGCTAAAGCAACCATTGCATCCCAATTTAATTGAGCAAAGAAAACATCTTGATTAACGCCTAATTTTTTCGCTAATTTTTTGCTGATGATTCCTAGTTTTCCTAATGATTTTTGACCAGAAATAAACTCAATTCCATCTAAGAAATTATCATCTTTTGCAGGTAACTCATCTGTAATTTGAATATCTAATCGAACAAAAATTTGTTTAATCAAACCTTTTAAATCAGCAAATGAAGCTTTACGTAAATTTCCTGTCCACGATTCGCTATTAAAGTTTCCTGAAAGAACGATTCCTAAACATTTATTTTCTTCGTAAATCCCATCAATTTTGCGGTAAATTTTCCCAAATTCGAACAATTTAACATCCGAATTACGACGGTTGATATTAAACGCAACATTTTCTAATAAACCATTCAACAAAGTGCGGCGCATTACAGCTAAATCAGCCGAAAGCGGATTTAACATGGCAACACTTTCTCCTTCTGGATAAAAGAAAACTTCTTCGTATTCTTTTTTCGTTAACGAATTATTCATCGCTTCATTGAATCCGAAAGAAATCAATTGACGCGCAATAAAATCTTCGATTTTATCTGGACTAACTTTTTGATTTGGAACATAAGAAAACGAGAATTTTGAAGGAATTTCAATATTATCGTATCCATAAATTCTCAAAATATCTTCAATCAAATCCACATCACGTTGTACATCTACACGATAAGCAGGAACTTCTAAATCTAAAATTCCATCATTTTCTGACAAAATTTTAATTTCTAAATTTTCTAAAATCGATTTGATTTTATGTTCTGGAATTTCAACTCCTAATAATTCAACCACTTTATGTAAACGTAATTTTACATTAAAGTTTTGAATAGGATTTTCGTAAATATCATCAATATTAGAAGCAATTTCAGCACCAGCAATTTCAACTAACATCATCGCAGCTTTTTTCAAAGCATCGATTGTTGTGTTAGGATCAATTCCGCGCTCAAAGCGGAAAGAAGCATCTGTATTCAATCCGTGAGCTTTTGCACCTTTACGAATTGTTACTGGTTCAAAATATGCTGATTCTAAGAAAATAGTTGTCGTTGCATCCGAAACTCCAGAATCTTTTCCTCCGAAAACTCCCGCAATACACATTGGATTATTTTCGTTGCAAATCATCAATTCATGTCCTTTTAATGTACGTTCAACGCCATCTAAAGTTGTGAATTTTGTTCCTTCTGCTAATTTTTGAACGATCACTTTATTTCCCTCAATTTTAGCTGCATCAAAAGCATGTAAAGGTTGTCCTAAATCGTGTAAAATGTAATTGGTAATATCAACCACATTATTAATTGGCGATAATCCGATAACTTGCAAACGATTTTTTAACCAATCTGGCGACTCAGCAACTTTTACATTTTTTAAGTAAACACCTGCATAACGAGGCGCTGCTTCTGTATCTTTAACCTCGATAGAAATAGGACTTTTTCCGAAATCTGTCGTAGGATAATTTGAGACATCATATGTTTTGAATGTTGACGCGATATCACGAGTTTTAAGCGCAGCGTGTAAATCACGCGCTACACCGAAGTGTGACATTGCATCCGCACGATTTGGCGTTAAACCAATTTCAATTTCGTGGTCAACTTCATCATTTTTTCCAAAAAGATCAAACGTAGAAGTTCCAGGTTTTAAATCTTCTGGTAAAACTAAAATACCAGAATGATCTGTACCAATTCCTAATTCTACTTCAGAGCAAATCATTCCGAAAGATTCTTCACCACGAATTTTTGCCTTCTTGATTTTAAATTCACCATCAGGAGAAGGTAAAACCGTTCCGACAGTCGCCACAGGTACATTTTGACCAGCTGCAACATTAGGAGCACCACAAACAATTTGCGTTTCTTTTCCGTCTCCTAAATCTATTTTAGTAACTTTTAATTTATCTGCATTTGGGTGAGGTACAGCTGATAAAACTTTACCAACTAATACGGTTTCCAAATAATTTTTAGCTCCACCTACTTGCTCTACACCTTCTACTTCAAGACCTGTACTTGTAAGTGTAGCAGACACTTCATCAAGTGTGATATCTGTATCAATGTAGGTTTTTAGCCAATTGTATGAAATTTTCATTGTATTGTATAAATGAATTTTATGTATTCTTTTTGATTATGCGTTTAACATAACTGGCATAACTAACATTAAGATTTCTTCGCCATCTTCTAGTCCATCAACTGGTTTGATGATTCCTGCACGATTTGGTTCAGACATTTCTAATGTTATTTCTTCTGATTGTAAATTATTCAACATTTCGATTAAAAAACGAGAATTGAAACCGATTTGTAAGTCTGTTCCATTGTAATCGCAAGGAAGTCTTTCTTCTGCTTTGTTTGCAAAATCGATATCTTCAGCAGAAATTGTCAATGAATTTCCAACTAATTTTAATCGAACTTGGTTTGTTGTTTTGTTAGAGAAAATTGCCACACGTTTCAAAGATGTTAAGAATAAGTTTCTGTTAATCGTTAATACATTTGGATTTTCTTTTGGAATTACCGCTTCATAATTAGGATATTTACCATCAATCAAACGACAAGTTAACACGATATTTTGGAATGAAAAACGTGTATTTGTATTGTTATATTCGATTGTTACATCGTCATTATTTCCTCCTAAAATATTTTTCAATAAGTTAAGTGGTTTTTTCGGCATAATATATTCTGCAGCTTGTAAATTGTCTAAGCCGTTGCGTGTATATTTTACCAAACGATGCGCATCTGTAGCAACAAAACGGAAAACATCTGCATTTGCTTGGAAGAAAACTCCTGTCATAATTGGACGTAATTCGTCGTTTCCTGTCGCAAAAATAGTTTTGATAATTGCCTCTGATAAAATGCTTGCGCTAAGTGTTGTAGAGCTTGCGTCTTCGATATCTGGCGTTTGAGGATATTCGTTTGCGTCTTCGAATGCTAACTGATAATTTCCTTGTTCTGAAACAATTTCCAACGTATTTCCTTCTTTTTGGATAAAAGTAAGCGGTTGCGCTGGGAAAGTTTTCAACGTGTCAGTTAAGATTTTTGATGGAATTGCAATTTTTCCATTATCATTAGACTCAACTTCTAAAGTTGTTGAAATTGTTGTTTCTAAATCAGAACCAGTGATAGTTAATTGGCTACCATCCAATTCGAATAAAAAATTATCAAGGATTGGTAAAGTATTATTAGAGTTAATAACTCCTCCGATTAAGTTAACATTTTTTAATAACGTGTTGCTCGATACAATAAATTTCATATGAAGAATATTTCCTTAAAATATCTAACAAATGTAATAAATAATCAAGTAAAAAACTCAAACCTATACATTAAATATTATATAGAATGGCTTGTTGTTGATTATCAAACAGAAAGATGATTGTAAATTGATTGTTATTATTTGTTTAAATTTTCTTTGAATTAAAAACTTTTCACCCGTAAATTTGTCTTGTATATCGAGACTTTTAACAAATCTTTTTGACCAAATCTCATCCAAAAAGATTAATTTGAATTTAAAATAATATTCTATGAAAATTGAATTGAATTTAGAAGGAAAAAACGGTGTTTTTATACTTCTTGATGAGAATAATAAAGAAGTTGGCGAATTAACTTTTATGCTTAAAGAAGAACAAATGTTGATTAATCATACAGGTGTTAATCCCGAATTGAGAGGGCAAGGTTTGGCAGAAAAGTTAGTGTTAGAAGCTGTAGATTATGCAAGAAAAAATCAGTTGAAAATCATACCATTTTGTAGTTATGTGAGCGTTTATGTTGGTAAACATCCAGAAGTGCAAGATGTAATTTAGAAAATTATGAATTTAGAAAAAGTTTTTGAACACAACCAAGAGTGGGTAAATAAACGTTTAGGACAAGACGAGCAATATTTTGATAAGCTTTCGGCTGGTCAAAATCCAGAAGTGCTTTACATTGGTTGTTCAGATAGTCGTGTGACGGCAGAAGAGTTGTTGGGAGCGGAGCCAGGGGAGGTTTTTGTACACCGCAATATAGCTAATATGGTAATTAGTTTGGATATGAATACCACTTCTGTTTTGGACTATGCGGTAGAACACCTAAAAGTGAAACATATTGTAGTTTGTGGACATTATAATTGTGGTGGGATTAAATCTGCAATGATTCCGAAAGATTTAGGAATTATGAATCCTTGGTTGCGTAATATTCGTGATGTTTATCGTTTACATTCAGAAGAATTGAATGCAATCGAAAACGAAGGAATGCGTTACAACCGTTTGGTAGAGTTAAATGTACAAGAACAATGTGTAAATGTGGTAAAAAATCCTTTTGTACAACGTGCAATGGAAAATGGATTAGAAGTACACGGTTGGGTGTTCGATTTGTTTACTGGAAAATTAATTGATTTGAATTTAAACTTCGATACAATCTTAGAAAATATCAAAGAAATTTACGATATCAACGAATAAATTTAACATTTTGTTATATTTGGTATAATAATTGTTTTTAAGACTGTTAACCAAACTATATCAATGATTAACAACCGTTGGATAAAAAGAATCGGTATCGCTTTAATTTCTATTATTGCGGTACTTTTTATTTTAAGTTTTTACATCTCCTATTTTCTGAATGATCGACTTCCAAAAATCATTGCAGAAAAAAACGATACAGCTTATAATCTGACTTACGAAGATTTGAGCTTTTCTATTTTTAATTCATCTTTATCGCTAAAAAATGTCGAAGTTTCTCCAAAAGATTCTTTGTTAATAAAGGATTCGATTGACGCAACAGGAAAAGTGAAAGAAATAAATGTTGTCGGTATCAATTTTATAAAATTAATTACCAAAAAAGAAGTTGCTGCCTATTCAATTAACATCAATAATCCTTCTGTAAATTATTATCTTAAAGAGAAAAAAGATTCGGTCAAAAAAGATACAGCGCAATCCAAAGTTGGTCAAAGTATAGATGTTTCGAATGTGAATATCAACAATGGAGAGTTCAATTTGTATTCTCAATCAGGAAAAAAACATATTGCAAATGTTTCTAATTTTTCTATCGATTTCGATGGCGTTCGCTTCAATGAACGAACAGCGGACAAAAAAATTCCGTTCAGATATTCTGCTTTTGACATTAAATTAGATTCGATGTTTTTTGTAGTAAAAGATCAACAATTGATTAGAGCACGAAAAGTTCGTTTTAATGAAACTGATTTTGAGTTGGACAATTTCTTGATGAAACCGCTCAAAATGAATGGAAAAATGTACGTTCCAAACGATTCTGAAAATGATTTATTGGATATTGAATCACCACTTCTTTCGCTTTCTAAGATGGATTGGGGATTTACTTCGGAAGATAAATTATATTTTAAAACAGATTTAATCAAATTCAAAAATCCGAAAATTACCATTATTTCTGCAAAACCTGAGAATAAAGTTGATAAGCAATCTGCCAAAAAAGTAAATATAAAAACGGAGGATGCAGAATTAATTAACATCAAAAAATTGCAAATAGAAAACGGTAAAATTCGTTCACTTTTCTCGAATGCAAAAACAGTAAAATATGCAATAAACAATGTTGCGTTAAATATCGAAGGAATAAAAATGAATGCGTTGACGCGAACAAATGATATTCCGATTGATTATAAAACTTTTCGTGTTAAGTTGGATTCGATGTATTATCGATTGAATGAAATGCACACGTTAACAGCATCTAATTTTGATTTGACAGAAAAGAAATTGATTCTGAAAAATTTCAAAATGAAACCATTGATTTCAAAGAATCAATTTAATCGAAATTATACAAAATCAAACACATTATTAGATGTCGAAGCGCCAATTTTGACGTTAAATAATAACAGTTGGGGAATAAAAAATGGTGATTTCTATTTTCATACAAATTCAATCAAATTGGATGAGGTAAATGTGAAAATCATCGATCAAAAGAATGAAAAAGTTATTGCGAAGAAAGTTGAAAAAGCAACAGAAAAGTTCTTGATTAATTTTAATCTTGGAATTGATACGATTCAAATCAAGCAATCTCGATTTATTGCTTCACAAAAATTTGATTTCAATAATGTTAATTTGACGGTTTTAGGATTGAAAAATGATTATGGGAAAGAACTTCATGTTAATCATGTTATTTTCAAAAATCCAAAATTTACAATTTATGGACAGCCAAGACGAGTGGCGCAGCGCGAAGGAAAAACCTCAAAAGAGTTTAATGATGTTATAAAAGTTGATAAAATTTCGTTGGTAAATGGACATTTAGATGTGATTCCTTATCAACAAAAAACGCCGAATTTAACATTGAAGCAAATTCAGTTAGCGTTTAATCAAATTAATGTTGATCCAAAAACAATTCAAGAAGCGATTCCTTTTTCTTATAAATCTGTATTACTGAAATCTTCGGGAATTGATTTCGATTTAGGAAAAACGTATAAGATGAATACTGGAACTTTGCAGTTTCAGAACGGAAATTTGACGTTGAATCAATTAAAATTAACGCCAAAACTTTCTCGAAAAACGTATACAGCTTCGTTGAAAAAACAAGCCGATTTATATACAGTTTCTGTCAAGCAATTACAAGGAAATGGAATTCAGTGGGGAATTTCTCCATCCAAAGATTTCTTTTTAAAAGCGAATCAAATAAAATTGAATCAACTTTATGCAAATATTTATAGAAGTTTGGTTCCACCTGATGACACAAAACGTAAAACTATGTTTTCGCAAAAATTACGCGAAATGAAATTCGATTTAGGGGTGAAACAATTGCAATTGGTCAACTCTAAATTAGAATATGAAGAGGAAACGGCTAAAAGTATCGGAACAGGAAAATTAACTTTTTCGTCTATAAATACAACGGTTAAAAATGTCAATTCGGGTTATCGTAAAACATCTTTACCAGACGTTGATGTTGATTGGCGTTCAGAATTTATGAATGGAGATTTGCGTGCAAATTGGACATTTAATCCAATGAATCGTTCAGAGAAATTTAATATCAATGGTTCAATTTCAAAACTTCCTGCAAAAAATCTCGATCCTTTTGTGAAACCATATCTTAAGGTTTCTGTAGACGGATTTTTCAATCAAATAAAATTTAATTTTGATGGAAATGATAAAGTTGCTGGAGGAAATTTTGGAATAGATTATCAAAATTTGAAAGTGAATGTTTTGCGTGATGATGGTTCGAAAAGGAAATTATTATCAGCAGTTGGAAATGCGGCGGTAAAGAATGATTCTCGTGGAAAAATGAAAGAAGAAAAAGTAGAAAATATCGAACGAAAACAGGATAAATCATTTTTTAATTTCTTTTTAGCTTGTATCTTAGACGGTCTTAAAAAAGCACTTTTAATTATTTAAGAAAATGAAAAGAACAGTCTTCATAACCGGAGCAACATCTGGCATAGGAATGGCGACAGCAAAGAAATTAGCACAAAATTATCGTTTAATTTTGTGTGGGCGTCGTCAAGATCGATTAGATGAAATTCAGGCAGAATTGAGTCAAATTACGGAAGTTAAAACCATTCAATTTGATGTTCGAGACAAGGAAGCTGTTTTTAATGCAGTAGAAAGTTTAGAAAATGAGTGGAAAAATATTGATGTTTTAATCAATAATGCGGGAAATGCACATGGATTAGCACCTTTTGATACAGCTGATTTGGAGGATTTGGAAGCGATGATTGATATCAATGTAAAAGGATTAATTTACGTTTCGAAAGCAATTATTCCAATTCTTAAAGAATCATCAAATGCGCATATCATCAACCTTTCGTCGATTGCAGGAAAAGAAGTTTATCCAAATGGAGGAACATATTGTGCGTCGAAAGCGGCAGTAGAATCGTTGAGCAAAGGAATGCGTTATGATTTGTTGCCTTACGGAATCAAAGTTTCCAATATCGCACCAGGAGCGGTAGAAACAGAATTTTCTTTGGTTCGTTTCAAAGGAAATCAAGAACTTTCTGATAATGTATACAAAGGTTTTGAGCCATTGGTTGGAGAAGATATTGCAAATGCAATAGAGTATTTGTTGCAACAACCAGAACATGTACAAATTGCCGATGTTACAATCTTTCCAAAAGCGCAAGCTGGAGGAACTGTTTTCTTGAAAAAATAATCTATTTCGAAAAATTGATGTCGATAAATAAGGACGGAAGTAAAATTCGCTTTTTAACGGAAAATGCAAATGCGAAAGTTTTTAAAAATGTGTTGATGAGTATTAACAGCGATGATCAACAAATGTACATGATTATGGATGGTGAAATTACGGCATCCGAAATGAACAAAATGGTAAAAGAATCTAATAAATAATAAAAAAGCTGAGCATCGCTCAGCTTTTCTATTTCAATATTTTTTCATAACAAACACTTTCTTCGATGTCTTTGTATTGATCGTAATTTTCGATTCTTGTGTAATCACATCGTTCATACAACGCGATTGCTTCGGGTTGTTTCAATCCGGTTTCCAAAATACATCGTTCATAATTTAATTCGATTGCCCAATTTTCTAACTCATTCAGAACTTTAGCTGCAATTCTATTTCCTCTAAAATCAGGATTTACATACATTCTTTTCACTTCCATCGTTGTATCATAATAATGTTTTATAGCGCCACAACCAACAGGATTTTCGTTTAAATAGGCGATAGCAACGTGATTTATTTTGTCAACTTTATTGTATTGCGAAAAGAAAGAATGAAATTCGCCATTTCTTATCGCTAAATCTTTATCTAATTCTGTTACCAATTCTTGAAAATCTTTGTTAGAAGAATTTGTTCGAATGATTTTTACTGAATTCATTTTATTGCTTTTCCTCAAATTTAATAAAACTTAAGTTTTTTTTGTAACGCTAAATTCTATTTTGTTCTGCAGTTTTTTCCGCTTGTTTCGCTTCTTTTACTTTCTGGTTTCCGAAATTGTATTTCAAATTCAACATAAAATATTGTGTATCGCGATAATCTTTGAAATATTGATTTTGGTTTGCGTATTTCGTAGAAATCGTATTGCGATCAGTTTTAAAAATATCATTGAAAACCAAACCAATTTCAAAACGTTTATCCCATATTTTTTTGTTTAAAATCAAATATGTATTTTGAGAAGAACTAATATCAAATGAAGCTTGAATAGCTGGGGAATTATAATGATATCCTGTCGAAATATTAAATGTTTTTGCTTTGTCTAAATCCAATTGAGTGCTTAAAGAAATATAATAAGTAAACACATCATTTTTGTATTGTTGTTGATCTGGTCCGAAAAAATAATTTTGATTATATTCCACAAATGTAAATAAATTCAGTTTCCACCACGATTTTAGATTAAAATTTTTCGAAAGATTTGCTCCAAAAGCTTCTCCATTTTTGATGTTTGTAAAATGATAAACTGTTTCGAAAGTTTCAGGATTTTGAATAGAAATTTCCATCGCTGGATTTTTCTCGTATCGATAATAGGCTTCAAAATTCCAATCTTTCAAAGTGTAAGATAAACTCAAATTGTGAATAATCGTAGAAATTGCATTGGCATCGCCCTGAAAATAAGAAAACAGATTGTAATATGATTTTGAAGGATTCAAGAAATTATAATCTGGTCGATCAATTCTTTTTCCATAATTCAAACCAATTTGTCCAGTATTTTCAAAATTATACATGACGTATAAAGTTGGAAAAAGATCGGTGTTTGTTCGTTTATTTTGGCTAATTGGATTATCAGAAATCGTATTTATAAGAGCTGTTTCAGATCTCAAACCAGCTTTTGCTTCCCATTTTTTCCATTTGTAATTTCCAGAAATATACAACGCAAAAATCTGTTCTTTGTAATCAAAAATATTACTTTTTTCGGGTTGATATTCGATTTGATTTTGAATCGACTCAAAGAAATCTAAATCATTATCATTCTTCACAAAACTATATTTCGCTCCCGCTTCCAAGCCGAAATTTTCATTAGTGAAACTATAATCAATTTGTGTAGAAAATAGATTCAATTTTTGAAGTGCAGCACTCAAAAAACGATTTTCTTCATAAGGTTTATCCTTGAAATTCAGTTTTGTTAAAACATCTTGATTTTCTTTGTAATAACGATGACTAAAATTGTTACTCCAAGTCAAATTATTTTTCGCAATTTTTTTGTCATAAACCAAATACGTATTAAAATTATTTGAAGCTTCGCGACGATGATTTTGTGTTTTATAAAATGATTCAAGTTGATTATTTGTTGTATTGTAAATATTTGTCGGAACGTTATAATTCCCAATTGAAGCAGGATTTCTAGAACCATTTATTCCAAACTGAAAATTCTGTAAACTATCAATTGAATATTGAGAAGCAAAGTTGTAAATATGTTGTTGTTTCGCAACTGTTCGACGAATCATGTCACTTTCCCAGCGTGTCTGATCTTTTTCATAAGTTGTTACATCAAAATTCTTGCGAACATATTTTCCATTCACAAAATAATAACTTCCTGTCAATTGCCATTTTTCTGTATTGTAAGATTGGGTAGTACCCAGCATTCCTTTGCTATAAATAGATTGATGATAACGTGTCGCAATTTGTCCTTTGTAACCAGAAAGCACATTTTTCTTCATTTTAATATTTATAATCGCGCTTCCAGAAGCTTCATATTTTGCAGGCGGATTGGTAATGACTTCAACCGAAGAAACTGTTGCACCATCAGTATTTTCCAACAATTGTTTCAAATCATCTTGGGACATTAATGTTTTTTTATCATTAATTGTGACTAAAATTTGCGTATTTCCTCTCACACTTAACTGTTCATTTTTTAGAAGAACATTTGGCGTGTTTTTCACGATATCCCAAGCACTTAAATTTTGCAAAGGCGTATTTTCGACATTAAATTCTATTCGATCAATTTTTCGTTTCAACAAAGGTTTTTGACTAGAAAAAACAACGTCTTTTAAGTTAATTGTTTCATCTTTTTGAAGCGTAATAATCAAAGAGTTTTCTGAGTTAGCTTGATATGTCTTTTCAAATTCTTGGTAACCAAATTCTTTAATGTAAATTGTAAATGATTGTGCTTGATGAAGCTCAAAATTAAATTCGCCATTTTCATTCGATTCAGCTACAATTGGATCTTGTGAAGGAATTTCAACTTCAATAGAACTATTTTTGATTGGTTGATTTTGCTCATCGATAATTTTTCCAGAAATAATTTGTGCAAAAATTAAATTTGGAAGTAGCAGAAAAAATGTTATTACTATTTTCATGGTTCAGATTTTTAACAAATCTCTTTCAAGTTTCGATTTTACTTGGTTAATGAACGGTTAACGATGAGTTAATGTGTAATTTATGTGCGAAAACAATGTATTTTTGAATTGATGGAAAGCTTATGAAATTATCTAAAAAACATTATACATTTATTTTCTCTTTTGCATTGATCGTTTTGGTTGCATTGCAAGGGTATTATATCTACAATTTGTATCGATTGATTGAGAAAGATATGAATAAAGAGGCGTGTGAAATTGGAGTTAAAGTGATGAATTTTATGTCAAAATATGAAACAGATTCTAATGATGATAAGATTTTAGATTATTTCAAAAAACTGAATCATGATGAAAAAAAACAGTTTGATGAATTACAAATAATTCGAACGAAAGTAGATTATAATTATGAGATTTATACGCCAATTGTAGATTCTCTATTAGACGTTTATTCTAAGGAAAATAATTTTGAAATAGCGCTTCGTACAGATGTTTATTCGGTTTATGATGAATTGAATCATAAAGAATTATTGCCAAAGAAAAAGTATGTGATTTACGAAACGACAAATAAAATTGCGAAACCAACTAATATTAATCAAAGTGTTTGGTCATCGGATGATATTAGTAATCAAACAGATTCTGATTTAGGAATTAATAAAAATGAACGTCATAAATATAAAATTAGAGGAAAGACAGATTTTGAATTACTGAATTTGAAATTTTTAATTCTCAAGAAAATTATTCCTTTAATCATTGTGAGTTTGTTGATTGTTGGATTAATTGTCTTTTTGTATTGGAAAAGTCTTAAAAATTTATCGAAACAAGAAGAAAAAATCAATCAATTACATTTGACAATAGACTCTATTGCGCATGAATTGAATACGCCAATTACGACGATGAAATTTGCTTTGCATCAAGTTCAACATCCAGAAACGCAACAAATGATGAACAGACAAATTAATCGTTTGGAGCAAACTGTTGATTCTATTTTTGTGAAAAATGACGAAAATTCTGAATTGTTAGATGAGGTTATTTTGAATGAAATTATCCAAAAGATTCAACTTCAATATCCAGAAATTAAACTTATTAATCAAAGTATTTTCGAGAAAAATAATGTACTGAAAACAAACGATTTTAAACAAATTGCTCAGAATTTAATTGAAAATTCAGTCAAATATGGAGCTACTGAAATTGTATTAGATTTTAAATTTCAAAAAAAAATAACATTGAATTTTTCGGATAATGGAATTGGAATTCCAACCAATGATTTGCCTCTTATTTTTGATAAATATTATCGTGTGAATCGTTCTATTAACCAAAATGTAAGCGGTTTGGGTGTTGGATTATTTTTGGTCAAGAATACAATCGAACGATATTTAGGAACAATTAACGTTCAGAATAATAAAGACAAAGGTGTTCAATTTTTAATCATTTTGCCGAATGAAAACTAAATTAATTTTAGTAGAAGATGATCAAGATTTGGGAACTGTTCTCAAACAATATCTAGAATTTTCTGATTTTGAAGTGACTTGGTTTGATCATCCACAAAAACTATTGAAGGAAATAGAATCGTTGGAATCAGCTCAATTAATCATTTTTGATGTCATGTTACCCGAAATTGATGGTTTTTCTTTGGCGAAAAAATTAGCCGAAACCATTACAATTCCATATTTATTTTTGACTGCTAAGGCGCAAAGTTTTGATCGTGTTTTAGGTTTGAAATTAGGTGCAGATGATTATATCACAAAACCTTGCGATCCTGAAGAATTGGTCTTGCGAATAAAAAATATTTTGAAACGAAATCAACCTGTTTTAGAAGAATTGATCAAAATTGGAGCTTATGTTTTTCTTCCAAATCAATTGCAATTATCTTATCAAGAAGAAAAATTTCAGTTAACAGAAAAAGAAGCAGAATTGTTGAGTTTCTTGATTCAGAATAATCAAAAATTAGTGAGTCGTAAAGAGATTTTAGAAAAAATTTGGGGTGAAAACGATTATTTTATGGGTAGAAGTTTGGATGTTTTTATGACACGTTTGCGCAAATATTTTCAGAACGACGAAATGATAAAATTTGAATCTGTTCGAGGTATTGGTTTTAAAATTAATTTTCCACTCTAAAAAAATAAAGCTGAACAGAAGTCCAGCTTTAATAACAAACAATTGAATTCTAAATTCAGTAAAGGGAACCGAATTTTATAAATGGATTTTTATATTCCTTGAGCAATCATAGCATCGGCAACTTTTACGAAACCAGCTATATTAGCGCCTTTGTAATAATTTATATTTTCTTGAAATTCACCTTTTCCATATTTTTTACATTGGTGATGAATTTTTATCATAATTTCTTTTAATCGATAATCTACTTTTTCTCTGTTCCAATTTTGACGGATCGAATTTTGAGACATTTCCAATCCAGAAGTTGCAACACCACCAGCATTCGCAGCTTTTCCAGGACCGTATAAAATTTGATGATCCAAAAAATAATGAACCGCTTCGGGAGTTGTTGGCATATTAGCACCTTCGGCAACCAATTTGCAACCATTGAGATGTAAAGTTTGCGCATCTTGTAAATCCAATTCGTTTTGTGTTGCACATGGCAAAGCTATATCACAAGGAACTTTCCAAGGATTTTGGTCGGAGAAAAATTTAGCGTTTGGATAATAATCAACATACTTTGAAATTCTATCGTAATCATCATTCTTAATTTTGAAAATGACATTTAGTTTTTCTGTATCAAAACCGTCTTCATCATAAATATATCCAGAAGAATCAGAAAGTGTAACCACTTTTGCGCCTAATTCCAGAGACTTTTCAGCAGCATATTGTGCAACATTTCCAGAGCCAGAAATAGAAACTGTTTTTCCTTTTAAGGTTTCTTTTTTTTCGGCTAACATACATTCTACAAAATATAATAAGCCGTAACCAGTAGCTTCAGGACGAATCAAAGAACCGCCATATTCTAATCCTTTTCCAGTTAAAACACCTGTAAATTCGTTTCGCATTCGTTTGTATTGACCAAATAAATAACCAATTTCTCGTCCTCCAACGCCAATATCACCAGCAGGAACATCGACATCTGCACCAATATGACGAGATAATTCGCTCATAAAAGATTGGCAGAAGCGCATAATTTCCATGTCCGATTTTCCTTTTGGATCAAAATCAGAACCACCTTTTCCGCCACCCATAGGTAAAGTTGTCAAGCTGTTTTTGAAAACTTGTTCAAAAGCTAAGAATTTAAGAATAGAAAGATTAACAGATGGATGAAAGCGCAAACCACCTTTATAAGGACCAATCGCAGAATTCATTTGTACACGATAACCTTTGTTGATTTGGATTTCGCCTTTATCATCAACCCAAGTTACTCTAAATTGAATAATACGTTCTGGTTCTGCAATTCTTTCAAGAATTTTGAACTTTTTGTATTTAGGGTTTTCTTCTACAAATGGTAAAATGGTTTCGGAAACTTCTTCAACTGCTTGTAAAAATTCTTTTTCGTTAGGGTTTTTTGATTTAATTCTTTGAATGAATTTTTCTGAGTAAAATAAAGTATCCATGCTATTTGTGTTTTATTGTTGATAAAATTATATTAAATAACAAATAAAATAATATATTTTTTAAATCAAACTTTTAATATTTATGAATTTGATAATTTCGAATACTTAGAATATATAGGTTGATAATTTTTGAAACAAAAAAAGCAGGAAAATTTCCTGCTTAATAAATTTTGTATTTTTATTCAGTTTAAGACAAGACTTATTTTTTGAAAAATCCACCCAATAAACTCATGGCATCTCCAATTCCTAATTGTCCATCACCATCCTGATCTAACAATTTTTCGAAACCTCCTAAATTTACTCCGCTTTGGTTTGTTTGAGTTGTAGAACCACCAACTAAACCGCCTAATAAACCAGCAATCCCATTTGAATCTAATCCAGCAGATTGTTTTTGTTTACCCAAGTAGCCCATTACAATTGGCGCAACTAACGCTAAAATTTGAGTAACTTGTGCTGTATTCAATCCAGATTGTTGAGAAATTGCAGATTCTACATTTTGTTGTTTATTTCCTAAAACGTGACCTAAAATTCCTAATCCATCTTGTTGGTTTCCTCCTTGACCTAAAAATCCAGAAAGATTATCCAAAATACTCCCGTCATGTTGATTCAAAGCATTCGAAATTCCTTCAGCACCTCCGCCTTGTGCATTTTTATTTAAAGCAGACAATAAAAAAGGTACAGCTGCTGCAACAGCAGTTTGAGCTTGAGATTCATTAATCCCTAATTGTTTTGCAGCAGAACCAACAATTTGTTGTCCCATTGCTCCTTGAATTAAATTAGTAAAGTCCATAAGTTTATATTATTTACTCAAATATACTATTTTTAAAAGATTAATTCAGATTAATATTAAGAGTCCTACAAAGTATTTCTATTTTTGTACAATCAATTTTGTAAATGAAACAAATAAATCTTTTTTTAGTAATCATTATTGCGGTTTTGGCTTTATTACCAATCGTTTTACCGAATCGTTTCGACGAAGAAATGCAATATGAATTTGATGCACCTGTTGGTTTGGTGTACGACGAATTTTATAATCTTCGTCAATTCTCGAAATGGCAACAATTTACAGCTTCGGATTCTTTGACAATCAAGAAATTTTCGAATACAAAAGAAGAGGACGAAAATTATATGATATGGGATTCAGAAGATGCTTCAATTGCTTCAGGAAAAGTAACGATTGAAAATTTTTCGATTAATCGTTTCGTTAATTATACGATAAAATATGATGGTTGGGAAAAATTAGATAGTTTGAATGTCAAATTTGAACAACAAGAAAATGGGAAAACAACTGCAAAATTGAATTATTTAAGTCAAGAAATTCCTTATTTCTACCGCTATTTTGCTTTTTTCAAAAATCCTGAATCTAAATTTGAAAAATCTTTGGATAACCTAAATCAAAAAGTGAAAGTTAGATTAGATAAGGATCAAAAAGAAGGACGATTGAATTATGGTGAATATCGAATTGTAGAATTAGGTCGAACAAATTTATTAGCGATTCGTAAACAATCAAGTTTAGCGGAAAAAGATATAATGGATAAAGTAGATGGTGCTTTTGAGGTGATTTATAAATCGTTAATGAATAAAGATGAAGGTGGTTTTGATTTCGATTTAGGTTTTCCATATGTCTACTTTACTGATTTTGATAAAGAAAAAGATAAGACAACATTTTTTGCTGGAATACAATTAATAGAAGATTTGCCTTTGCAAAAAGAGATGAAAAAAGTGGTTGTTCCTGGTGGAGATTATTTGTTGACATTGCATTTAGGACCTCGTTCTAAGCGTGCGCAAACAATCGAGAAAATGAAGAATTATGCAAAATCTAAAAAATTACAACTGGATACAAAACAATTAGAAATTATGTTAAACGATCCGAAGGAAACAGATAGTTTAAAACTAATTTCTCGAATTTATATTCCAATTAAAAAACAATAAATACTTAAGAATTAACAATTTTTAAAGTACACTTAGCCACAGTAATGTGGCTTTTTTTGTATTTTTGCAACTTCTTACAAACGAACATGGAAAAAGATTTTATTGAAGTTTACGGTGCACGTGAACATAATCTAAAAAATATTGATGTAAAGATTCC
>NZ_DKSQ01000028.1:3974-4444 GCF_002472765.1 Empedobacter sp. UBA7252 | reverse complement strand
AAACGATTGGAATTGCATTATCACTGCCCAAAATTAGAGGGCCAATTCTTACATACCCACCAAATGTTATATTTTCAAAATCATAGATAGAAAGGGAAGGTCCAATTCCAAATCCATTTTTTTGGATAGTATAAGAAGTTTGTAGTACATTGATACGTTTCAAACTATTTTCAAAAACTGGAATTCGTTGCATCCAATTGAAATTTAAGTAATGATTTTCAATAATTTTTTTACTCAGATTAAGATGTAAACTCGTTGGTAAACCGATCGAAAAATTATTTCCCGTTTTAGATTTTGTTTCATCACCATAAACTTCTTTGCTCAAAAGTCCTAATTATTGATCAACACTTTCAAATTCAACTCCATCTAATTTTGGATTATTACGAATTTGAACTCTTTGCGAAGGATTGTAGAAATGATGGTTATCGCCTCTGAATTTTACTAATCCAACATCTAATAAATTTGCCGAA
>NZ_DKSQ01000028.1:0-3923 GCF_002472765.1 Empedobacter sp. UBA7252 | reverse complement strand
ATTTGCCGAAAATTTGAAATCATATAATTCATCATTCGCTCTTCTGTTCACAAAAGAAATTCCTAAATCTATTCCAACTCCATTTCCTCTATTTCGTAAAACATATTTATCTCGATCAAAATCATAATTGGTAGAATATCCTGCTTTTATATCATAATTTGACGCATAAATATTTGCATCAGGATTGTCGATTGTACTTGTTATAGTTGGTTCAGCTTCTAATTTTATCGCGTTTTTACTTTTGATATACGCGCCATCTAAACCCAAAAGATATTTAATATTTGCCCCAATAATAACTTCAGAAGTATTAGTTGTATACAAATTTGTCGCAACATTTAAGCCTAATTCAGCCCAATTCATTGCATTTGTCTTTGTAGGTTCAAACTCATAATTTTTTGGTTCTATTTCATTCTGATTACTAAAACGAAAATAATTATCTAAATCTTTAATAGAACCTTGTGTACGAAGTCGGGTGAAAATTCCAAGACGATAAGTTTGATTATTAATTTTCTTTTTAAAAGAAACGGAAGGTCCCAGAAAATCATTTTCCAAATGATAAGAAATCGTATTTCTAGTTGCGAAATCTAAAATATTAGAATGCGTTTCTCCTCTTATTCCAGCTTTTATATTTGCTGATTTTGTTTCACCTTTTATTAAACCTAATACGTTTTGATCGGATACGTAAGCGTAATCATTTCTGAATAAAATATCCTCAGAAATAATATTAATATCCCATTTATTCGGGTTAAAATATGAAGTTGTCGGAGAAAAAACACTACCGTTAATCCCGCTATATTGATCATTACTAAAAGATAAAATATTTTGTCCAAACGTAAATCCTGAACAAAAAATAACGGTTAATAGAAGTTTTTTCAAATGATAAAATTTTTATTAAAAATAAGAAAAATCAATTGAAATAAATTACGGTTTTACGTACAGCTCAAAAAAAAGAGTTTCAATTTGAAACCCTTCTTTATAAAATTAAATTTTAATCACCATCAATTAATCTTCCTAAACCTCCTAAAATAGAACCTTCACCTTGTGAAGAACCGCCTGCAGAAGGTGCATGTGCAATAATACGATCAGCCAATCGGCTAAAAGGTAAAGATTGTATATATACAACACCAGGACCTCTTAATGTAGCAAAGAAAACACCTTCTCCTCCGAAAAATGTATTTTTAATTCCGCCTATAAATTCGATATCGTAATGAACAGATTGTTCGAAACCAACAATGCAACCTGTATCAACTTTCAGAACTTCGCCAGCTTGTAAAACACGACGATGTAATGTTCCACCAGCATGAATGAAAGCCATTCCGTCGCCTTCTAATTTTTGCATAATGAAACCTTCTCCTCCAAAAAGTCCAGTTCCTAATTTTCGATTAAATTCAATTCCAACCGAAACTCCTTTTGCAGCACAAAGAAAAGCATCTTTCTGGCAAATAAATTTTCCGTTCACTTCTGGTAAATCTATCGGAACAATTTTTCCTGGATATGGTGCAGCAAAAGACGCTTTCTTTTTTCCTTGTCCGTAATTTGTGTACGAAGTCATAAACAAACCTTCACCTGTTAACATTCGTTTTCCGGCATTTAATAATTTTCCGAAAATTCCACCACTTTGTTGAGAACCATCGCCAAAAATTGTTTCCATTTTTACACCATCATCCATCATCATAAAACTACCTGCTTCTGCTACAACAGTTTCTTGTGGATCTAATTCAATTTCGACAAATTGCATTTCTTCACCGTAAATTTTATAATCTATTTCGTGTGAATTCATTTTTTTAATTTTACTAATTAGTCGACAAAATTCGTAATTCGTAACAGTTCTTATTTAAAATTAGTATTAAATATGAACCAATGAGGTATATTCTTTTTTTGAAAGTAAACAATCCGTATTTTTGTTTAACTTGAAAAAGTATTATGGCAGATATTAAAATTACAATTATAGATAGAGAAGGTGTTTCGCACGAAGTTGACGCGCCTACTGATATGAATATGAATATCATGGAGCTTGTGCGCGCCTACGAATTAGCACCAGAAGGAACCATTGGTATTTGTGGTGGAATGGCGATGTGTGCTTCTTGTCAATGTTATGTCTTAACACCAGAAATTCAATTACCAGAAATGACGCCTGATGAAGATGCAATGTTAGCAGAGGCATTTAATGTGAAAGATAATTCACGTTTAGGTTGTCAGTTACATCTTTCGAATGAAATGGATGGATTAGTTGTTGAATTAGCACCAGAATATTAAATTTTAGTTTTACGTGGTACGTTATAAGTTCTACGTTACAATTTTGTTATTATCGTTTAGCGTAAAACGTTTGGCGTAATACTTAAAACTTATTAAATGAATCAATTAGATAAAAGACTTTTTTTGTTAGATGCTTATGCCTTAATTTTTAGAGGGTATTATGCATTTATCAAAAATCCACGAATCAACTCAAAAGGTTTCAATACATCGGCAATTATGGGATTTACGAATTCCTTGTTCGATGTCATTCGACGTGAACAACCAACGCATTTGGCGGTTGTTTTTGATGTTGGTCAAGCAACAGTTCGTACGGTAGATTATCCTGAATATAAAGCAAATCGTGATGAAACGCCAGAAGCCATTCGTCAAGGCGTTCCGTATATTCAAGATATTTTACGAGCGTTAAAAATTCCAGTACTTTTCGCCGAAGGTTACGAAGCAGATGATGTGATCGGAACATTAGCACAGAAAGCAGAGAAAGCTGGTTATACAACTTATATGGTGACACCCGATAAGGATTTTGCGCAATTGGTAACGGAAAAAATTAAAATGTATCGTCCTGCTGCAAATGGAAAAGGTGTTGAGATTTGGGGAATTGAAGAAGTAAAAGAAAAATTTGAAATCGACGATCCAATTCAAGTTATCGATTACCTTGGAATGATGGGTGATGCTGTGGATAATATTCCAGGTTTACCAGGTGTTGGAGCAAAAACGGCAAGTAAATATTTGAAAGAATTTGGATCATTGGAAAACCTTTTAGCGAATACAGATAAGCTGAAAGGGAAAGCTAAAGAAAAGATTGAAGAGAATAAAGAGCTTGGAATTCTTTCGAAGAAATTAGCAACGATTATTACAGATGTTCCTGTAGAATTTGATGAAGAAGATTTAACGGTTTGCCCGCCAGATATAGAAAAAGTTACTGAACTTTTCACGGAGTTAGAATTCCGTCGTATGTTAGAAACGGTTTACAGAATTTATGGTTTGGATGTTTCGGGAATTATCAAAGAAGCGCAAGAAGAAATTTCTGCGGCAAGTCAGATTTCTTCGAATCAAGTGCAAATGGCTCAACAATCATTGTTCGATTTTACGTCTGATGAAGAAATCGTTCCACAAAATTCAGCTTTTACAGATATTTCAACAACCAATCATTTGTATCAATTGATCGATACAAAAAAAGGTCGTGAGATTTTGTTGCGAAATATTCTGAAACAAAAAGAAGTGACATTCGATACAGAAACGACTTCACAGGATGCATTGGAAGCAGAATTAGTCGGAATTTCGTTTTCTTGGGAAAAAGGAAAAGGATATTATATACCTTTTTCTACTGATTTTGAAGAAACAAAAGCAATTATCAATGAATTTAAACCATTTTTTGAAGATGAATCAATTTCGAAAATTGGTCAAAATCTAAAATATGATATTAAAGTTTTAAACAAATATGACATTGTTGTTTTAGGTCAAAATTTTGATACGATGATTGCACATTATTTGATTAATCCAGATATGCGTCACAATATGGAAGTGTTGTCAGAAACATATTTGAGTTATCAACCAGTTTCAATCGAAAGTTTGATTGGAAAAAAAGGAAAGAATCAAAAGAATTTCCGTGATGTTCCGTTGATGGAGCAAACCGAATATGGAGTAGAAGATTCTGATATTACAAATCA
>NZ_DKSQ01000097.1:2499-3252 GCF_002472765.1 Empedobacter sp. UBA7252 | reverse complement strand
TTAAATTATTTTCTTAACGTGAGAGTTTTAATGCCGGTTTCTTCATCCTTTTTCTATACTAAAATTCATTTTTAACAACGAATTTATAAATCGTCATTGTTGAAGAGTCGAGATTGCTTTAAATAAGAATTTTAAAGCCGACATACGATTTGCAGACGAGTTTCAATCCATTGAAACAAGCGTAAAAAAGATTAGTGAGCGTATGCGAATCATTTAATCTTTTTAGTGCGTGAGATGGTAATTGAACGTCGAAAATCGCAGTCTTGATTTTTTGATTACTTTTTGATCAAGCAAAAAGTAATATACCGAAGCTTATCAAGCTTCTCCTCTTAATCTCAAATGTTTTTGCGTCAAGGTAAAAATGAACATAGTTAAGCATTTAGCGAGTAATTGTTATTTATCGTCTAAGTCTTCGATACAACGTTTTACAAACGTCACTCTGACTGACGATAAAAGAAGCAGAAATGAATTTAGCGAGTAGTCGTTATTGACCGACTTGTAAGCATAGACTTGACTTTTTTTGGTTCGTTTTTGTGTCAAGACTTCCCCGAAGGGCATATGAATTCATTTAAAAACAATTAAAAAAGTAATGAATAAAAATGAATGAATATAGTTTTTCATAATCCTTCTTTTTAATTAAAATTCGTAGTCACTTTTAATACGGGCACTGAGGCAATCGAAGTGCAGAATCTTTTGTCACTTTTTTTCGTCAAAAAAACTAACGAAAAAAGACTTGGCCGTAAACCTCTCTAC
>NZ_DKSQ01000097.1:365-2418 GCF_002472765.1 Empedobacter sp. UBA7252 | reverse complement strand
TAAAACCTTTTTAACGCTCCATTCAACCATTTTCTTAACGTGAGAGTTTTAATGCCGGTTTCTCATCCTTTTTCAATATTATAATCCCTTTTAACAACAAATTCCAAATCGACATACGATTTGCAGACGAGTTTCAATCCATTGAAACAAGCGTAAAAAAGATTAGTGAGCGATATGTTTACGTAATAAGTTTTACGTTTTTATTCTTTTTTCAATATTGATATCTCAAAACCTCATCCTTAATCTGAAAACATACTACTTAATACATAATACATTTTACATAATACATAATACATTTCACAAATCGAAAATCGAATATCTAACATCTACATCCTTAGCAATCATTCCCCTTCATCACCTACCAATTTCGTTCACAGCTCGTCAAGTTTCAATCACTTAAAGCTATTCAGTCTACATTCGAATTGTTGCTGAACCAAGTCAAATAAAGTTTAATTTAATCACGTTATAAATTCTGCCCATTTCAATTACACAACCATCATTTTGAGTGGAATTCTGAAAGAATTTTGTATCGAGAAAAAAGGTTTTGACGTAATTCAAAATAAGAATAAACATTAAAAAAATTTAACTTAAGAATTCGTATTATTATATCGTTCAGCAAAATAGGATTAGTAAGATTATAAATAACCTTATTATATAAAATATTGTAACATCTTCTAAATCAATCTTTTTAGAATAGAAAAGTAAATATTATTCTTTAATCAATGCTAAATTATCACTCTTTAATTTTATTTTCAACCAGTTATACAATAGATTTTCATCAATTTCTTGTTCTGAATGATAAATCACTATTGGTTTTGCTTCTAAACTATCACTATAATGTTGAATAACCCCAAAATAAACATAACGTATTGAAGGAAACAAGGATTTTATTTCACGTTCAGTAGTAGCATCTCCAATTTTTTTTTGCTCTATTTGTGTTTTTAATTGTTGTATTTGTAAATCTTTTTCTGTTACGTTTAGCTGATTTTTATTTATTTCACTTAATATTTCTTGTTTTAAATCACTATTATTTTGTCGAACAACTAAAGTTGTATTTTCTAAACCAAAATCCGCTAGCTTATTATTAAATTCTTTTATTTGTAAACTATCATATTTCTCTGTTAAAAATGCAAGTTCAATACGCTTTGGATTTGATCTAAAGTTTACATTTTTATAAATAATAGTTTTACCTTTCAACTGAAACTCTTTTTGGATAAATGTATTTACGTTTTGTGTATATCTTTTTTCTTGTAATAGATTATAGGCTAGATAGAAGCTAGGTAAAATTAATAAAGACATCAAAACAGTTATAGTTAGTCGTACTTTTTTGTCTAGTGCAGGATTTTGGGTTTGTATTGGCTTATATTTCAAATACTTCAATACCAAAAATGTAGATAAGGCAATAAAAAAACAATTTATACTATATAAATATAATGCACCCGCTAAAAACTTAAAGTTGAGAGTTGCTAAACCAAAACCTGCTGTACACAATGGTGGCATTAATGCAGTAGCTATTGCTACCCCTGGTATTGGGTTACCTTTCTCAATTCTTGTTATTGATATAGCTCCTACGACACCTCCAAAAAAAGCAATTAGGACATCATAAATTGTAGGCGATGTTCTGGCTAATATTTCTGACTCTACTTCTTTAAATGGGCTTAAATAAAAATATAAACACGAAACTACCAATCCAGCTAATGTTGCAATAAACAAATTCTTAGTAGATCGCTTTAATAGGGTAAAATCATAAGTAGCTAATGCAAAACCAGAACCTACAATTGGTCCCATTAAAGGTGAAATTAACATAGCTCCTATAATAACTGCTGTTGAATTAACATTTAAACCTATTGAAGCTATCAAAATAGCACATGCTAAAATCCATAAATTTGCTCCTTTAAATGAGATATTACTTTGTACATCCTCTTTGACCTTATTCTTATCTTCTTCTCCAATATGTAGATTGAGTAATTCGTATATTCTATTCATAGACATTTTATTAATATTAATTGTCGTACTTCATCACTACGTAGGTATTAAATATAATTATTTTAGT
>NZ_DKSQ01000097.1:0-135 GCF_002472765.1 Empedobacter sp. UBA7252 | reverse complement strand
TTAGTTTTGATTTTAGTATTTAATCAGGTGTTTTTACTTTAAATGAACATAAAGTCTATTTAGATTATAAAGTTTTCTCATTCCCTAATTTTTTTGATTTAGATCGGCATTATTAGTATAGCTTAAAAGTTGATA
>NZ_DKSQ01000096.1:6175-6897 GCF_002472765.1 Empedobacter sp. UBA7252 | reverse complement strand
AACATCCTTAGCTAATTCATATCATATAAATGTATTCAAATGGATTTTTCCTATAAAATTAGTCTAACAAAAAAATGTAAAGCAGTAACAGACTTTTATTTTATTTTTTTTTTGTCAAATTGTTATTTATCCAACTATTTACTTTACATTTGTATCGATATCAGAGATAAGATATTAATTAGTTACAAACTAAATTTTTTAGACATACCATTTTTTTATTTTTTTGGCAGCAAGCCTTTTACTTCTTAAAATAGTGTATTTTTTTACTTTTACTTTATACTTTTCAATATATTCAATTTCAAATTGATTTTTAATCTCAAGTATTTCACGTTAATTATCACGCGTTAAGTTGATTAATTTATTGAGAATAATAAACTATTTCTTTTTTTAGAATAGAAATAGTTCCTTTATGTATAATTATAGAAATTTTTTATTATTCTCTTTTTTAAAAAAAATATTATGCAAGAAGGTACAGTTAAGTTTTTTAACGATACAAAAGGTTTTGGTTTCATTACAATTAAAGAAACAGGAAATGAAATTTTCGTTCATACATCAAATTTAATTGATGATATTAGAGAAAATGATAAAGTTTCGTTTAAAGTAGAACAAGGGCAAAAAGGTCTTATGGCTACTAACGTTAGACGTATGTAATTAAACTTTAATAATAATATAGTAACGTAAACATCTAAATGTTTTTAAACTAAAATATTATTTAAAACATC
>NZ_DKSQ01000096.1:0-6075 GCF_002472765.1 Empedobacter sp. UBA7252 | reverse complement strand
TAAAATATTATTTAAAACATCATACAAGGCTGATTCTATAAAGGAATTCAGCCTTTTTTCATTCAAAATACCAACTGTATATTTACATGCTGTGTTTGAATTGTAAAATGTATTATAAACTTTTAATTGTTTTTTAATAGTTCATGTGACTTTTGGAAAAGCTTTAATGCAGATTAAATTATTGTAAAAAGTATTATAAAAATGTCATATAATTTAGAAACAAGTATCAAAAAAACGAAAGTCAAACATAAACGTTATTTGTCATGATGTTGTATCAAACATTTTTTAAAAGTTTGTTTCTATTTCATTTTTGTAAGCGCTTGCGAATTTCTCAATACAAACACATATTGAAAATAATCTGTTGTAAATCTACCATTTTGAGGAACTATATTTTCTCCAAAAATTCTAGATTTTACATTGATTAAATACTTCGAATTGTTGTAAGGCGAATTTTGTGAATTTAACTTAAAAAGTGTTATTGTATTTGGCTTGCTTAATTCTTTTAGATCATTGATTCCTTTTACCAATTGTAAAGGACCGTCTGCATTTATCCAATCTATTTTTTCATTTTCTGGAGTAGGAAACTGAGGATTTTTTGGCATATACATTTCACTATCTATAGTATAACTAACAAAACTTGTTGTTTTAATATTTGATTTTTTTAATTCAGAAGCGAATGTTCCTCTCCCATTTTCAGTTGCATTTTGCAAAACGTGATAATAACCAAAAAGACCATAAAATTTTTCATTTTCAAGTTTCAATTTTTTGATTGTATTCTTAAAATTTTTTGCCATTGCTAAATCTCTGGACTCTTTTGAGTTATCGTCAAAATTTTTGTCAATCCCAATTACTTTTATTTTTAATGAATCTGCTATTTTTTGATTATAGTCATATATTTCACTCCATTTATCAAATAATTCTTGACTAGACTGTTGTGGTATTCTTTTCTTTATTGCTAATACTACTTCTTTTAATATTTGCCTATCTTTCAAACTATCCTCTAAAAAAATATTTATTTTTTTTGCTGTTATGCTATCCATTTCTGCTATGTAGTATCTCACACCTAACTTTCTATTTAAGAAAAAAAGTAGCTCTTTATCTAATTTTTGATTATCTGCATATCCATGAATTTCGCCTAGCAGAAAAACCTTTGATTTATAAAAATCATTATCAAATAGTTTTTCATCAATTGAATCTGTAACGTCAGTTTTATTTTGAGCTAAATATGACAAATTACTCTCATTTTTTGATTCTAAAAACAATTTATTACTTATAAAAAAGTAAATAAATACAAGTATAAAAATGCTTAAAATTGATATGAATATAAACTTAATGATATTTACAAATTTTTTCATTGTGATTTGATTATATGTTAATTATTTTGATTCAAAAATATTAGCGATCTTTATAATGTTCAAAAATAAAATGATGAGTTGATGTTTTTTTATGATGAACTGTATAATTTTATTCGAATCAAGTAAAATTAAAATTTATAATATCTCACAATTTTTAAAATTATAATGGGGTTAACTTAAAAGATAAAAAATAATAAATTAAATAATTTTATAAAAGCTCTCTACCATGGATAAAATTAACTACGAATTTATTAAAGATATTATTGAATTAGAAAAATGTTCTGATCACAATGAAAGTCCAAAGTTTATTGAAACAAAAGATGGATTTAGAATTATTGCTTGTTGTGATGATTTTAGAACTAGAATGATAGAAAAGTCAACCATTTTAATTACAGAACAATCTCTCAAAAATGTATTGAATATTATGAAAAAGTATTTAAATAAATAAGAATAATCGAAAAATATAAATTACTAAATTTTCATTTTACTGAACTATTCAATATTTAGAAAAACCAATATTAATATAAGCGAACAATTTACTGTTTTCATTTTATCAATTAACTAAGTATAATATATTTTTTTTTGAAAATAATATTGACATCTGTATTTCTCTTTTCTTCTTTTCTATTGTGATAATTTAAAACTACTCTCATTGAACAAAACAATATTTGCCTCAGAAAGTAATGCTTTGTTCTTTATTAAGTAATTTTTCAAATTTTTAGGTGTATCAATAAGTTCGAGGCAAACTGGGTTCTTGTTTGATGGAATTTCTGAAATATTAAAACTAATACTATCATTGTGCAAGTAACCTGCTTTAGCTATAAAGATTGCTGCTTGGTTAATGTTCATTTCTTTTGCTCTTTTCAAAAGTAATTGACCTAAATTATTATTCCAAAGTCTTTGCCAGAAAGACTGTCCTTTGGCTTGCTGTCCATAACCAAAATATATTCTCACTATATTTATATTATGTAATTCTGAGTTCATGTAAATGTTTTTAGAGTTCATTTAATCGTTTACCTTTTTGATTTAAAAATCTCTTATACTTTGGTTCACCAATCATTTGTTTATTATAAATACTGTTGTTACCAGAAATCAAATATGCAACAACACAAGCTATAGCAGCATATACTCCACAATCAACACCAAAAAGTTCAAGTGCCATAATACTACAAGCTAACGGCGTATTTGTTGCTCCTGCAAAAACTGCAACAAACCCCATTCCTGCTAAAAGTCCAATCGGTAATGGGATAAAAATACTTATTGCACTCCCCAAAGTAGCTCCAATAAAAAACAAAGGTGTTACCTCTCCTCCTTTAAAACCTGCTGAGAGTGTTAAAATGGTAAAAATCATTTTCAATAGAAAGTCATACGCTGGCAATTGCTCTTCAAAAGATTCAACAATTGTTGGTACGCCCAAACCAATATATTTTGTGGTACCAATTATCCAAACTGCAAGAGCTACGATTGTACCTCCTACTAAAGGACGAAAAGGTGGAAAACTTATTTTTGATTTAAAAATAGCACTTGTCTTATGCATAGATTTACTAAATGTTGCTGCACATATACCAAAAATAACACCTGCTATAATGGTAAAAAAAATGTTGAGAAATGAAATTTCAGGAACAAAATCGATATGATAATGTGTATGCTCAGTATGCCAAAGTTTGGTAACTAAATCAGCTATAATTGCGGACAAAAATGCAGGAAAAATAGCATCGTATTTTAATCGTCCTATTAAAAAAACTTCTAAACCAAAAATGGCTCCTGCTAATGGTGTGCCAAACACTGAACCAAAACCAGTTGAAATGGCTGAAATAATTAAAATTTTTCGCTCATATTCTATCAATCGAAATGGTTTAATAAATTGATCTGCAATTGCTCCTGCCATTTGTAATGCAGTTCCTTCTCTACCTGCTGAGCCTCCAAACATATGGGTAACAAGTGTTCCTATAAATACAAACGGAGCCATCCTAAAAGGAATTATTTCCTTTGGATTATGTATTGTGTCAATAAGTAAATTATTTCCAGCTTCAATGTTTTTACCAAAATAGTAATAAAGTAAACCAATAGAGAAACCACCAATCGGTAAAAATATAATTAACCATAAATGATTTTCACGATAATTTGTAACCCAATTTAATGATTGAAGAAAACCTGCCGAAGCACTACCTACACACAGTCCTATAAGAGAACATAAAAATGCCCATTTTAAAATATAAGGAATTGCAGGAAATTGTCTAAACAACAGATGTAACTGTAAATTTATTTTTTTGCTAAAAGATTTTGTTTGTTTTAATTGCATAACTACCTGATTAAAATGCTTAGATCATTTTATTTAATCAGGCGTCATCAGCTTTTTATAAAGCGGTTGGGTAAGGAAGAACACCATTTCCTTTTTATCTACTGCAAAATTAATATTTTTTTAAAAAAATCTATTAATTTAATCATGATTTTTTTCTCTGCAATCTTATATTATCATTTAGGTATAGTCGAATTCATTAATGAAATAACTACCGTTTCAAATAAAAACCTGTTTATTTTTCCTTTACTTCACCCCTATTTTGTTCGACAATCCTTCGACACTTGTTCGACCGTTGTTCGACAAAACACCTCTTTTTCCGAACCGTTGTCGAAGGACACTCGAACAACACTCGAACAAACCCTATTTCTACTTTTATCATTTTTGTCTCAAACCCTCTCTAATAAAGGAAAGTTGTGTTTTCTGTCTTTTTTCATTTCTCCTCCATACCGGACAAAAATGGACAATAGCGGTCATTAATGGTCTATACTAGACATGGTGTCTTGCAAACTTCAAAACCAATGCATTATTCCACTAACTTGCTGCTACATAACATAAAAAATTAAGATTATGGCCGAAATTAAAAAAGGAATCCTTGGCGGATTCTCAGGAAAAGTAGGAACAGTGATTGGTGTTAACTGGCGTGGAAAGGATATTATCCGAAGTCTACCAAAAGCATCAAAAAAAGCACCTACAGAGGAGCAGTTAATCCAACGGGTAAAGTTTAGGAAAACTATTGATTTTTTACAACCATTGCGTTCTATCCAAAACAGGTATTTTGGGAATAAAGCAGGTAAACAATCTCGTTTTAACAATGCTACTTCCTATACCCTAACCAATGCTGTAGAAATGGTGCTAGACTTACCTGTTATTATCGTAGCACGTGTTCTCATTACCAAAGGCGAGTTATTAGATTTTCAGCTTCCAGAGCTTGATGCCACAACAGCTGGTACATTTAGTTTTAGTTGGGAAGATAACTCAGGGCAAGGAAATGCGAAAGAAACGGATCTTGTAAACGTGGTTTGCTATTGTGAGGAACTGAATAGTTTCTACATCTCCGAAGAAATTGCGACACGTGATACCCTTTTAGCAAGCGTTAATTTACCTACTCCCTACCAAAACAAAGAAGTTGATGTGTGGATCTACCTCAACACAGAGAAAAGAACACAAGCTAGTACCAGTACCTATTTAGGGAAACACGAGGTGTTATAACAAGCGTATGATCTCAGTTCTATCTACTGTTTGTTTAGTCATTACCGAGAATAAGGTTTTAGAAATAGAATTTTATTCTTGGTATTTTTTTGTTTTAATGAAATGTGGGAATTGTATTATGTTTTATGTACAATGTATTAGGTATTTGAAAAAGAATTAAAAAAACGGCATTAAAACTCACGCGTTAAGAAAATGTTTGAATGAAACGTAAAAAAGGTTTTAGCCCGTAGGGTTTTTTAAAATCTTTAGTGAAATGAGAACATTTTTAGTCGAGAGGTTTACAGCCAAGAGTTTTTTGATTACTTTTTTGCTCTCAAAAAAGTGATAGAAAGATTATTCTCGTTTTTCAAAACTATATTTCATTGATTTTTTATTCATGTGTTATTATTGTTTTCAAATGAATTCATATGCCCTACGGGGAACCTTGATGAAAAAACATTTGATATTAAGAATTTGAAATTAAAAGGAGAAGCTCCAGTGGAGCTTAGGTACATACGTTCATTTTTGTCTTGACACAAAAACATTTGAGATTAAGAGGAGAAGCTCCAGTGGAGCTTAGGTATAGTGCTTCCAAATCGGTCAATAACGACTACTCGCTAAATGCTTTAAATCATTCACATATAAAATGTGAACAGTAAATCATTTTAACACTCGCTACGTCGAATTGACACTCGACTATTCAGCAATGACGGTTTTTGAAATTCCTTTTTAAAAGTGAATTTGATTTAGAAAAGAAGTGATGGAAAGATTCTGCACTTAGAGTACCTCAGTGACCATTTTAAATTCTTACTTTCATTTTTTATTCATTTCCTGTTTATTTTAATTATTGGTATTCATATGCCCTTCGGGGAAGAGCATCCAAAAAAACGAAACAAAAAAAGATGCCGACAGTAGACTCTCAATGATTCAACTAACTAAATTATTTCCATAAAGTTGGCAACTCGTTTCACTCAAACACTCCAACTTTTATATTCTAATAATTTAGAGTTGAATTACATTTCGATTCTAAATCGTCGGATTTTAAATTCCTATTCATTAACAATAAATCAACGTAAAATATTAAAGGTCAATAAATAAACATTCTTAAATAAGGACGGTTTTTAAATTCATTGTTAAAATGAATTTGAATATTGAAAAAGAATTAAGAAAACGGCATTAAAACTCACGCGTTAAGAAAATGATTGAATGAAACGTAAAAAAGGTTTTAGC
>NZ_DKSQ01000095.1:13738-27497 GCF_002472765.1 Empedobacter sp. UBA7252 | reverse complement strand
TAATATAAATTAAAAACAAGAAAATATGCCTATAATTACAATTGAATTGTCTGATGAACAATTAAAAAGAGTGAAAGAAACCCTGAGTTATAATGGTAATTTAGATTTGAAAGAAGAAACTTTTAATGGAAGTTCTATTGAGTTGGATTTACTTCCATTTATACACATGATGACAGTAAAAGGGTATAAAGAAGAATATATTGGTGCTGTGTTCGTGGAGATTCCGAAGGAGTAGATTTTTAAAAATCAATAAATCTTATGAGGTTTCTATTTTTATGAGATTTGTTAGATGTTTATTGGTACTTTATTAGTAATTTACAGCAATTTTTTATAAAGATTATGGCAATTAAAAAATCCGAATTATATAGCTCCTTGTGGGCATCTTGCGACGAACTGCGTGGCGGTATGGACGCCTCTCAATACAAAGATTATGTACTCACGATGTTGTTTGTGAAATACATTTCAGACAAATACAAAAACGATCCCTTTGGTGCGATCACCGTTCCAGAAGGTGCTTCGTTTGATGATATGGTCGCTTTGATTGGTAATGCAGAGATTGGAGATAAGATCAACAAAAACATCTTAAACCCAATTAAAGAAGCCAATAAGTTGAACGAATTCCCTGATTTTAACGATGAAACCAAATTAGGTAAAGGAAAAGACTTGGTAGATACCATATCTAACTTGGTTCGTATCTTTAACGATGAAGCTTTGGACTTCTCGGCAAACTCTGCTGAAGGTGATGATATTTTGGGTGATGCCTACGAGTTTTTGATGCGCCACTTCGCTACCGAATCAGGTAAATCGAAAGGGCAATTCTATACCCCTGCGGAAGTTTCGCGTGTATTAGCAAAGGTAATTGGGATTAATCCCAACAATGCGACGAACCAAACGACGGCGTATGACCCAACCTGTGGATCGGGATCGCTACTCTTAAAAGTAGCCAATGAATCGGGTAAGGATATTACCCTTTACGGACAAGAGAAAGAAACGACTACGGCCAACTTGGCACGTATGAATATGATCTTGCACAATAGCCCTACGGCGGAGATTGTGGCAGATAATACTTTGACGCGACCTGCGTACAAGGAGGCGGATGGTAGCCTTAAACGATTTGACTATGTGGTAGCCAATCCTCCGTTTTCGTTGAAAAGCTGGAGCAATGGTGTGAATGTAGAGGCGGACGAGTTCAACCGTTTTGCTTTGGGTGTGCCACCTGAAAAAAATGGCGATTATGCCTTTTTATTGCACATCATACAATCCTTGAAATCGACAGGTAAAGCTGCGGTGGTATTGCCACACGGGGTTTTATTCCGTGGGAATGCCGAGGGCGAAATACGTAAAAACATCTTGAAGAAAGGCTATATCAAAGGGATTATTGGTTTACCTGCCAACTTGTTTTATGGTACGGGTATTCCGGCTTGTATTATTGTGTTGGATAAGGAACATGCCGAGCACCGCAAAGGCATCTTTATGATTGATGCGAGCAAGGGATTTGTGAAAGATGGCAACAAAAACCGTTTGCGTGAACAAGATATTCGTAAAATGACGGATGTATTTGCGGCAGAACAAGAGGTGCCGAAGTACAGCCGTATGGTCTCGATGACGGAAATAGCCGACCCGAAGAACGATTACAACCTGAACATTCCGCGCTATATCGATACGCAGGAAGCCGAAGATATACAAAACATAGAAGCACACCTGAAAGGGGGTATTCCGCAAGCGGATATTGATACTTTGGAAAATTACTGGAAGGTGTTCCCGCAAGTGAAGAACGACTTGTTTACCGCTGTGCGTGATGGTTTTTATGAACTTTCTGTTCCGACTACGGAATTGAAAACCACGATTTATGCGCATGCCGAATTTGTAGCCTTTAACGAACAAGTGAACGAAACCTTTGCGCAATGGTTGGCAACAGAAAAAGCCACTTGGCAAAACCTCGACCAAGGTGCTGATACCAAAGCCATCATAGCGCAAGCGAGCCAATCGGTTTTGGAAGCGTTTAAAGGTAACCCCTTATTAGAAGCCTACGATATGTACCAGCATCTGATGACCTATTGGAACGAAACGATGCAAGACGATGTGTACAGCATCCGTATGGACGGCTGGAAAGCGGGCAACGAGTACCAACGTTTGGTGATAAAAGGGAAAACCGATAAGAATGGCAAAACCAAAGGCGATAAAGAAGTGGCAGGTTTGGCAGGGATTGAAGGCCGAATGCTGTCGCCACAATTATTGATAGAAGTGTATTTCCAAGAGCTACAAGCGGCGATACGTGCCGAAGAAGCGAAGGTAGAAACGGCACAAGCGCGTATGACGGAGATCGAAGAAGAACAAAGCAGCGAAGACGGTTTGTTTGCCGATTTGGAAAAGATTAATGCGACCGAAGTAGGAAAACTTTTGAAACAATTACAACCTACCAAAAAGGCAAAAGCTGCTGCGAAACACGAATACGCAATGGTAGCAGAACCAGAAGCGGTTTATGAGACTAAAAGTAGTTTTGATGTATTAGAAGAATACGTAGACTTAGACATTTCCATTAAAAAAGCCAATGCCGCAATTAAAAAGCTAAATGCCGACTTAGAACAAGAAGTATTGGCAAAATACCCAGCCTTGAGCGAAGCCGAGATTAAAACCTTGGTATTGGAACACAAATGGCAAGCCTATTTGCAAAATGCCCTATCGCAAGAGCAAGAACGCATTAGCCAAAACCTAACCCAACGCATTAAAGAATTGGCGGAACGCTATGCGACGACTTTAGCCACCTTAGACACTGAAGTACAAGAAGCCGCAAGCAAAGTAAAGGCTCACCTTGAAAAAATGGGATGGGTATGGTAAAACAAGGCTACAAACAAACCGAAATTGGTGTGATTCCCGAGGATTGGGAGGTGATTAATCTTGAAAAGAATTTTACTTTAAAAGCCAGAATTGGTTGGCAAGGTTTAACCACTGCCGAATATTTGGAAAGTGGAGATTACTGTTTAATAACAGGAACTGATTTTAAGAATGGATATATCGATTGGGATAATTGTGTATACGTTGCTAAGGAAAGATTTGACCAAGATCGAAACATTCAAATTAAAGAAAACGATGTTTTAATTACCAAAGATGGAACAATAGGTAAAATTGCTTTTATTGATAAGATTAGTAATCCAACAACCTTAAATAGTGGTGTTTTTGTTGCAAGACCAAAGAATGCTTCAATTAATAATAGATTCTTCTATTATGTTCTGATGTCATTCTATTTTGATGATTTTTTAAGTAAGATTACAGCTGGTTCTACAATTACGCATTTATATCAGAAGGATTTTGTACACTTTAATTTTATTCTTCCCCCGTTAGCGGAGCAAGAAGCGATAGCTTCGGCTTTGTCGGATGCGGATGCGTGGATAGAGCGCTTAGAACAACTCATCGCCAAAAAACGCCTCATTAAACAAGGCGCTATGCAAACCTTGCTGACACCAAAAGATGATTGGGAAGTGAAGAAGTTGGGGGAGGTTTGTATTGATGGAGGTTTGATTAGAGGTCCATTTGGTGGAGCATTAAAAAAAGAATTTTTTGTCAAGTCTGGTTACAAAGTTTATGAACAGAAAAATGCTATATACAAATCAGTATTATTAGGTAACTATTATATAGATTATAATAAATTCAAGGAATTATCTCGTTTTGAAATTAGAGCAGATGATTTCATACTAAGCTGTTCTGGAACAATTGGGAAATTGTATAGAATTCCATCAGATTTCGAAAAAGGTATAATAAATCAAGCACTATTAATCATAAGATTAAATAAGGACGTAATTTCTCATTCTTATTTTAATCATATTTTTCAATTTGATACTATACAATCTAAGATAATAGATGATACTCAAGGAGGAGCAATGAAAAATTTAGTAGGAATGTCAGAATTTAGAAATACTGGAATTCCTTTACCCTCCCTTTTCGAGCAAGAGCGTATTGCTACGATATTATCGGATATGGATGCGGAGTTGGAGGCTTTGGAAACGCAATTGGGCAAAGCCCGCCAAATCAAACAAGGCATGATGCAGGAATTGTTGACGGGGAGAACGAGGTTGGTGTAAGAAATTTTTTTAGAACTGAATAAAAAAATAAAAATAGATTGAATCAATGTTAAAAGAAGTTTTAAGAAAACATTACGCAAATTATACGAATCAAAGTGTAGAAAATATAAAACGTGATGCCAAAGGCTTACTTCATATTATCTCAGATTATGAAGGTAGGGTGGTGTTTGAACTTTTGCAAAATGCTTTTGATAGAGCTGATAAAAACATTAGGATTTGCATAAAAAATGGATTGCTTTATGTGGCAAATGACGGCACTCCATTTACTTATGTATTAGATTTTGATTATGAAAATGGAGATAATACAATAAGAGGTGATTTTCAGTCAATTTGTTCTGTTTACACTTCCTCAAAAACAGTTTCTAGTGCTATTGGAAATAAGGGTATAGGCTTTAAATCTGTTTTTTCAATTGCAAAAAAGCAAAATCCTGAGGAGGTTTATCCAACAAGGAGTGTGGATATATTTACGAAAGGCCAATTTATAGATGCTGCAAGTAAAACATCGCAAATGGGTGCATTTCGACTGTACGAAATGATAAGACTAGCAGAGGTTTTGACTTCTATTTTCAATGACGCTGATCTTAAGATTCAACAAGAGAAAATTCGTAATGCGCAAAAGGAATATCCAGATACGGGTATTCCTGGATATTATTTTCCTATAGAAATTGATACACAAGAGGCAGTAGTTCAGGATTTGTTTGCTCAGGGGTATTGTACTGTTATTGCTATTGAATTAGAAGATAGTCAAATAATAGGAGAGTTAATCAAACAAAATTTAGTACAAAATGGCATTCATTTCGAGTTTATTCAGTTGAAACATCAAAATAAACCTTTCCAGGTAAGCATTGCACTTGATGAAGAACATTTAATGACAAAGGAGGTTAAATTAAATAATCCTAATTTGATTCATTGTACAATCAACGATGAGAAATTAATACAATTGGCTCAGAATGCTGGTATTGATGTAGAAACTATAAATATAGGATTATACCTTAGAGCTGATGATAAAGGTAAACTATACAATTATCTTCCTACAGACGTAGCTTCACCTTTTCCTTTTGTTGATTTTCACGCGGACTTCCGAACGACACTGAATCGTAAAAATATTAATTGGGATGGAGCTGTTGGCGAATACAATAAAGCTTTATTACAGGCTTGTATTGAATTGTTGTTTACATTATGGAAACCAGAAGATTTACAGTTAAATACAACATATATTAATGACAGTTTATTTAAACCGACATTTAATTATAGATATATTCTACCAAACTTTGATATAAATTCGAAGGAAGCAGCTTTAATGGTCGAGTTGTTTTCTATAAAAACAGAACGTTGGAATCTTGATTTTAGTAATTGGACAAATTGGCTGGCTTACAATTTTTCTTTGGTTAGTGTAAGCTATAAGTCTAAGGATTTTCAGATACTTTATAATTTTATAATCAAATGGTGTTCTACTTTGACGAATGATTACAATCTAAGTGTTTGGAGTAGAGTGGATGGGTATATGTCTGATTTAATTAATAGCTTTAGAAAGTATGATGTTACGATTTTGCCAAATCTAAAAATATCAGAATCGCGTGAAGTATTTGCTACAAAGGAGGTTATTGAAAGATCATCTTTTTTACCCGTATATTTCACAGATGTCGAATTTGGTAATGAAAAACTATCTAAGGCATTAGGTGTTAAGAGTTATAGTACAGATTTAAATGAAATACTAAAATATTTTAAACAATGTGATTATTCTAATGATAATCAACAAGGAACAGGTGGGTATTATTCGGAAATAGAACAAATAGAGCTACTTAATTTTGTATATGACATCTACAAAAGTAGACGAGATAGAGATGATAGTTATTTTGCACATCGCTACACTCATATATTTAGTGCTGATTTAAGAGAGCGAAACTCTGTAAGGAATCAAGCCAATTTTAACTTGTCTACTTTGTTTCTTAAAACTAAAGACGGTTTATTTCGTCCAGCTCAGTTGTGTTGTTTGTCAGATTTGGATGATGATTTTAGAGCGCAACTAAAATTTAATGATGGGTTTTTATGTTATTTAGGGGTTAGTTCACAAGCTAAGCATTTGGTGTATGATGAACGTATTTATAACAAGTACAACGAAGGTCTCAAAAACATACCTGAGTTATTAAATGAAAGAGAACCAATTAATAGCAATTTTGTATTGTATTGTCGTATTTCTAAAGATGAGAAAGTAGTCCATCCAGCATTGATTAATGATAATTATGTAGATCTGTTTCCTATAATAAAATTACATCACCTAAAGGTGATAAAGCCAACAGCAACTATGTTATTGGTTAAAAATTACGAACAGTTTTCTACAGAATATTTTAATATTTTAAAAGATTATTTGGTTCCCTATTTACAACAACCTAGCTTTTATTCGATTATAAGGAATTTCTTTGCATATACATTTAGTCTTTTCCATAGAAATAATCACTGGATTATATTTAATGGAGTTCATTTAGAGGTAGTTACTCATATTGATTTTGTTGTATTAAAAACCAAAACTGATTTAGATCAAGCATTTGAACAAAGAAAAAGTAATTTTTTAATCTATGAATCTGATAAAGGCCTTTTTGATGTTCAAGTATTAGAGAATAAAGTAATTTCTTTTGATGAGGAGATTTCATTTAATGAAACCAATGTAAAAGAAATAACAAATGATATCTTCTATTTATTTAAAGATAAATTGGTTTATATTTTATACCATATATCCCATGATACACAATCTGAACGTGATTTTATCGTAAATGATTCGGATATTCTTAATAGAATAGCACAAACAAAAATACTCGTTGTTGAAAATTTTGCAGTTAGAAGAACCTCTGAGTTTTTATCGTATAATTATCCTGAAAATTATCGTATTGATAATAAGAAAATATATTTAGCAGATGAGACACCCAAAGTAATTTGTAAGGCAATTTCTGAATGGTTATTTTCTACTAATCGTTTTGCAGAGAAGATAGAGGTGATTTTATTTAACCGAACATCCGATGATTTAGTAAAAGAATGTGATAGTGCAGAGTTGAAAATTCTGAATCAAAAGTATAATTGGTTCTATAAAGAACAGGAAGACAAATTTATTAGTCTAATAAAGGCGGAGTTTCCAGAAGTGGATATATCTGAAGATCATTGGAATTTTGAAACAAGCAACTCGATGCAAGCGTTAAAAAATGTAGGAAAATTTGATTCCTTTCGTTCTTTTTTTGCAGAATTAAAGTACTCTGAAGATTTTAAAGATTATGATTTTGGTTTGGATATTATCTATTCTTCCAATGAAATAGAAGACTTGAAAGTAGAGATAAGCCAACAGCCTATCAAGAATGAAGAATTAGATTTTTTGTATCATAAGTTATCGAAGAATTTAGAATCTAAGAATATAGTTTTTAGTTCTCAATCAGATAATATCATTAAATCATCCAACAGGAGCATAAAAAAGAAGGTAATTAAGAATATAGCATTTGACAGCTCATCAAGTGAGGAACTTGAAACAATTGGATCTAATGGAGAACACGAAGTATTGAATTATTTCGTAAATAAGTATTATCAACTTGACACAGGAGATAGAAAGGTAGTTCTAAACAGTATTTTTGAATTAATCAAAGGTGTTGTGGATGACATAAAATATTTTGAAGAGTTGAAGGATGAATTACTGATAAATTTATCTAGCAATGATACATTAAAAACATTGATACCCTATTTGTATATTACAAATAAGTACAAATACTCTTATTTTGATTTAGTTGGATTCGAAGGGGTAGATGCTTGTTTTGTAGAAGTTAAAACGACAAGTAGCAACAGGCGTGATTTTTATATTTCCCAAGCTGAAATAGATTGTGCATTAAAAAATGAAAATTATCAAATTGTAAGAGTAAATAGTGAGGAAATCATATTTTTAGGTAATCCTATTGAGAAATTTAAAGATCAATTGAATGGATTTCAGAACAGTCAATATAAATTAACATTTACTAAGTATAAAATTGAAATTATATAATGATTAACCCAATCGAGCGCATTACCCAAAACCGTATCATACAATTGTTTCAAGAACAGTTGGGATATACCTATTATGGTAATTGGGAAAAACGTGAACACAATAGCAATGTAGAGCAAGAGATTTTAAAAAAGAATCTTTTGAAACGCGGTTATTCGGAAGCCTTAGCCAATAAGGCGGTGAAAGAGGTCTTTGATGCGGCAAATACCAATGCGGGTTCTTTGTACGATCGTAATAAGGCGATGTATTCTTTACTGCGTTATGGCGTAAAGGCTCGTCCCGAATTAGGAGAAAATTTTGAAACCATCTTTCCAATAGATTGGAAGAATTGGAATCAAAACGAGTTCGGCATAGCAGAGGAAGTTACATTAGCCAAAGGACAAAATGTTCGCCGCCCAGATATTGTATTGTATGTCAATGGGATTGCGTTGGGTGTTTTGGAATTAAAACGTGGTACAACAGATATTGCAGAAAGTGTTCGTCAGTCGATTTCTAACCAAAAAGAGAAATTTAACGATTGGTTTTACAGTAGTGTTCAATTTTTATTTGCAGGGAACAATACCCAAGGGTTGAAGTATGGCACGATCGAAACGCCTGATAAGTATTATTTGTCTTGGAAGGAAGATGAACAAGAAAATGACGATTATAAACTAGATAAATACTTAAAGAAATTGTGCTTTAAAGAACGTTTCTTGGATATTATCTACAATGGTGTTGTCTTTGATGCGGGGGTGAAAAAGTTACCTAGACCACATCAATATTTTGCGTTGAAAGAGGCACAACTTTTTGTGAATCGTAGAGAAGGTGGTATTATTTGGCATACGCAAGGTTCGGGTAAATCCTTGATGATGGTGATGTTGGGGAAATGGATTTTGGAGAATGTTGCTAATTCTCGTATTGTAATATTGACTGATAGAACAGAGCTTGACGATCAGATAGAGCGTGTATTTAATGATGTGGGTGAATCTGATATTGCCAAAACAAAGTCGGGTAAGGAATTAATGCATTTCCTGACATCGCCACGCCCTCGCTTGGTATGTTCGTTGATTCATAAATTCGGTAATAAAACGGAAACCGATTTTGATGCATTCGTCAAAGAACTGCAAGACAATCCGGTAAAGACACAAGGCGAGATATTTGTATTCATCGATGAGTGTCACCGTACACAGAGTGGTAAACTGAACCAAGTGATGAAAGCCGTCTTGCAAAATGCGGTGTTCATTGGTTTTACGGGCACACCTTTATTAAAAGAAGATAAAAAAACAACGATGGATGTATTTGGAAGATATATTCACACCTATAAATTTAACGAAGCGGTTGAAGATGGCGTAGTCAAGGATTTGATGTATGAGGGTAGAAGTATTGAACAAAATTTGACTTCACAGACTCGCGTAGATCAATGGTTTGAATCCAAAACAGCTGCATTAAATGATTTCCAAAAAAACGAGCTGAAGAAGAAGTGGGGAACGATGCAGAATGTATTGAGTTCTAAGAGTAGAATGGAGAAAATAGTTTCGGATATTTTATTGGATTTTGCTACAAAGCCACGTCTGAAATCTGAAAGGGGTAACGCAATTTTGGTTGCTTCGAGCATTTACGAAGCATGTAAATATTACAATTTGTTCTTGCAAACCGAATTGAAAAATAAATGTGCGATTATTACATCGTACAATCCCAATATGCGCGATGTTTCTACAGAAGATACGGGCGCAGATACTGAAACGGATAAGGAATATATTTTTAATACGTATACCGAGTTGTTGAAAGAAGTTCAGTCCAGTGGTAATAAATCGAAAACCGAAACTTACGAATCCGATAGTAAAGAGCGTTTTAGAAAGGAACCTGCCAAAATGAAATTACTCATCGTTGTTTCTAAATTATTAACAGGCTTTGATGCGCCTCCTTGTTCGTATATCTACATCGACAAAAAGATGCAAGATCATACGTTGTTTCAGGCAATTTGTAGGGTAAATCGCTTAGATACCGATGATAAAGATTATGGGTATATTGTTGATTATATGGAATTATTTGGCAATGTAACCGATGCGATTAATGTGTACACTTCTGAGTTAGATAGTGAAGGCTTTACAAGCGATCAAGTTCAAGTGACGATGAAAGATCGTTTGAAAATAGCCATAGATCGTCTAATGACCGCAGTAGAAACGGTGGAAGCGATTTGCGAACCAGTAGCCTTACCAAAAGCAGATTTGGATTACATTCATTATTTTTGCGGTAACACCGAAAATCCTGAGGATTTAAAAGCCAATGAATACAAACGTATGGCCTTATATAAAGCCATTGTGGAATATATCAGAGCTTACTCCAACATAAAAGCAGACTTCGTTAATACGGAATTTAATGAGCTAGAAATAAAGCGCTTCCACCAAAAAATGGATGACTATCTAAATCTAAGAGAAGTAATTCGTATTGCTTCAAATGAGATGATTGATCTAAAGTCTTACGAAGCAGATATGCGCTTTTTGATCGATACGTATATCAAAGCCGAAGAATCCGAAAAAGTTTCACCTTTTGATGATATTTCGCTATTAGATTTAATGGAAACCAATATGGGAGAAGCAATTGAATCTTTACCAAAAGGAATTAAAGGAAATAAAGAAGCTGTAGCAGAAACTATTGAAAATAACGTAAGAAGTAAAATTGTAGAAGAACATTTGTTGGACCCAAAATACTTTGATCAGATGTCTGTTTTATTACAAGAATTAATCGAACGTCGGAAACAAGAAACCATTTCGTATCAAGAGTATTTAGTCAAAATGGCTGAGCTGATTCGTCAAGTTAATCAGGGTAAAAAAGATGATATTCCTGCATCATTAAATACTAAAGGTAAAGTGGCATTATACCATACGTTAGGTGATGAGAATTTAGCTTTATTATGTGAAGAAACTATTCAGTATGCTAAACAAGAGGGTTTTAGAGAGAATATGCAAAAACAAAATGTTATAAAAGGAGCTATTTATAAAATTGTAAATGACCTAGTAAAAGTAGATGAAGTTTACAAAATTATCGAAGCCCACAAAGACGAATATTAACAAATGACGGAACGTATAAAGATAGGTGAGATTGCGATTGAGGTCACGTTCAAGGATATTAAGAACTTGCATCTGAGCGTGCATCCACCTTATGGGCATGTAACCATATCTTCTCCTTTGTTTTATGATTTGGAAAAAGTGAAGATTTATGCTGCCACAAAGTTGGCTTGGATTAAAAAAGAGCAGCGTAAATTTTTAGAACAAAAACGAGAAGAACCGAGAGTATATAAAAATCAGGAAAGTCATTTTTTCTTTGGAGATCGTTATTTATTAAAATTAGAAGAATGCAATAGAAATAAAGTTGAAATCGCAGGAAAAAAACTGATTCTTAAATCTTCGGATTTGAACAATGTAATGCAACTTCAAGCCAATCTTTATGCTTTTTATCGAAAAGAATTAAGAAAATATTTACAAGATAGAATTGTTTATTTTTCAGCATTGATGAATATAAATCCCCCTTCTTTCAAAATTAGGATAATGAAAACGAAATGGGGGAGTTGCGCAACAGATCAGCAACGCATATGGTTTAATATCGAATTGGCTAAAAAACCTTTAGACTGTATTGATTATATCGTGGTGCATGAGTTGGTGCATCTTTTAGAACGGCATCATAACAAGCGATTTATATTCTTAATGGATCAATATTACCCATCATGGCGCACACAAAAACAAATTTTGAATGAATTGCCTTTATAGGTTTTATTCTTTAAATTTAGTATGTTATAGTTTGAATTTTAGATTGATTAGCGATTATTAAAGAAAAAAGTATATTTATCAAAACTTAAATTTATGTGTCAAGTTTATTCTGATGTCACGTTTTGTACCTGTTCAGATTTTGATTCAAATACCATTGAAAAACTAGATCATCATTGGATTTTATCGTTACAATGAATTTTTAGAAGTTGATTTATTAGTTTAAAAATTATACTTTTCTTCTCCAGGAATAATTTTGATTTTATTTCCGATTGAAGTTTTCCAATAATGAGTTGATGAATAAAAATCTGAAAAAGCATATGGTAACTCATCTTTTTTTACTTTTTCAAGTACATTTTTAAACCATTCAACATATTGATTATTTTCGCTTTTAGCATTTTTTAGAAATTCTTTTTCTTCTGAAATAAATAATCTCGTTAATTCATCAAGATCTATTTCTTTAAGATTAACATCATAAAATTCTTGAATCCAATTTGTTATATTAAGATTGTTTCTTTTTCCATTCACATCAACTAGAAATATACATCTCCAATACATTCCTGACGATGACAATGAGGGTATAACTCTCAAATTATTGTAACCTTTTTCATGTAAATTTCTAGCCAGATAAAGTATTTTATGCATATTTATAATATAAAAATTTGTTTCCATTATTTTGAGATTTTATTAAAGTTGGATAAAATGTAATAAATTATAAATAAAACATTAGAAATGATTTATTTTCTCTTATGCCTCACCAAATCAGTTACAACTCCCAAAATAATGACAACATCTTCATCTTGTAATTGAATACAATTTTTGTATTTCGGATTAAGAGAAATCAATTGTTTGTTGATGGCATCATAACGTTTGAAAGTATATTCGGAATTGTTGACCGATACCACAATATCATCATGATGTCTGGGTTCGATATCAGATCGAATGATAAGTAAATCACCTTTCAGATATTCAGGATACATACTTTCGCCACCCACACGATTAAGATAAGTTGCTTCGGGATGATTCAGTAAAATTTCATCTAAACTAATATTATTTTGTACAAAATCAGCAGCAGGAGAGGGGAAACCTGCTGAAACATCACCAAAAAATTGAACAAATCGTTTTTCACCATCTGTTTTGATAGGGATATTGATTAACTCTTCTGAGAATTTCGGAACTTGAATAAACTGTACCATTTAATAAACATTTAAAATATCAGTAAATCTTGTTGTGTAGCAAGGTGACAAACGTTCTTGCTTCATTTTCCATTTTCTACGCACATCTTGCGATGCTAATTTTAGCATATGATCGCCATAATTTGCATTTAATTGATCCATCACACTCATCAACGCTTTATGTTTTGGAGATTCTGTATGAAATAAATTCATCTGTGCTTGATTATCGGGCGTAATAGCGGAAACGATAACGCCAGCTTTTTTATAATCAGGAACTTTGCCTTCAGCAGGAACCAATTTATCCAATAAAAATAAAGCTGTTTTTGACAAAACGATACTCGAATTCGAATCAAAATCTAAGGTTGTACTTAATGAGTTTGAAACAAATGATTGCTTTTCATCAAAACGATTGGTCATCACAAAAACAGTAATAATGTTGCATTTTGATTGTTCTTTTCTAAGCTTTTCTGCACAAGAAACAGCAAATGTAGAAACACGCTCTTTCAGATTTTCATAATCATTGATTGTTTTCTCAAAACTTCGAGTGGTCGCAATTGATTTTTTGCGTTGAACTTCATCTAATTTTAAAACGCTTTCGCCTAATAATTCCTTTTTCAAACGCAATTCTACGATGGAGAAATTTCGTTTAATGTATTCATCACTCAATAATGTAAAATCATAGGCATTTTTACAACCAATAAAAGCTAAACGTTTAGCTAAACGTCGCCCAATTCCCCAGATATCCTC
>NZ_DKSQ01000095.1:13054-13662 GCF_002472765.1 Empedobacter sp. UBA7252 | reverse complement strand
CCCAATTCCCCAGATATCCTCACATTTTAACCATTTTAAGGCTTTGTTTATTTTCTCTTTCGAATCAATCATATAAACACCATTATGATGTTTCGGAAATTTCTTTGCTATTCGATTCGCCACTTTAGCTAAAGCCTTTGTAGGAGCAATACCAATACAAACTGGAATTTTGGTAATGGTATATATTTTTTGTTTAATTTCTTGTGCATATTTCACCAAATCATAGTTATCAAAGCCTTTGAAAAGAAGAAAAGATTCATCAATCGAATAAATTTCAATATCAGGACAATACGACTTCAAAATAGTCATCACGCGATTACTCATATCCGCATATAAGGGATAATTGGATGAGAATACATTAATTTTATTTAATCTAAAATTATTCTCGTATTCAAAAGCAGGAGCACCCATTGGAATGCCCAAATCTTTGGCTTCATTAGAACGTGCAATCACACAACCGTCATTGTTAGAAAGTACCACAACAGGCTTTCCATTTAGGGTTGGATTAAAAACTCGTTCGCACGAAGCATAAAAATTATTGCAGTCAACTAAAGCATACATCATGTTACAAAGTTGAGCAAATAAAGCGCTACAAGGTGTCGTCGAAA
>NZ_DKSQ01000095.1:0-12975 GCF_002472765.1 Empedobacter sp. UBA7252 | reverse complement strand
CGCTACAAGGTGTCGTCGAAAAGTGTTAAAAAATTAAAGTTAAAAATTGATTCAGTAAATTTGTGCCATGGTACTGAATGATAGATTGAAAATGTTGGTTGACCAAGTTCCAAAAAATATTTGTGGCGTGTATTATTTATACAACGACAAGCAAGATATTATCTACATTGGAAAAAGTATTGATATCAGAAAAAGATTGATTCAGCATTTCAAATCACTTGATAAAAAGGAAATTAAACTTCAGCATTTTACGCATTCTATACAATTTGAAAATACAGGAAATGAATTGATTGCTTTGTTGAGAGAATCTGAATTAATCAAACAAAATCTGCCAATATTTAATCGAGCTCAACGCAAGATTAAGTTCTTTTACGCATTATATAAAGAAATAAATTCGGATGGTTATCACGCATTAATAATAAAGAAAATTGATAACTCTGGGAACGAAATCATCTCATTTACATCGTTAAATGAAGCAAAAGATTATTTATTTTACATTACAGATAAATATAAGCTTTGTCAAAAAATAAATGGTTTATATAAAACCAAATCAAGTTGTTTTCAATATAGTTTAGAAGAATGTAACGGAGCTTGTATAAATAGGGAAGATGTGAAACTTTACAACAAAAGAGTTCGTCAATTTTTGAAAACAGTGCATTTACCTAAAAAGGACTTTTTATTTGAATTGGTGGGAAGAACTGAAAATGAAAAAGGTATTGTATTAATTGAAAAAGGAGTTTACAAAGGATTTGGCTATTGCGATCATTTACTTGATAATCTAGACGAAATGAAATTATTTATCGAACAAAAACAAGACAACAAAGATGTTAGAAAAATCTTATTTCGACATATAAAATCCGAATTATCCAAATAAACTCACTTGACCATCTTCACGCTGGTAGCTGAAATCAGTAAACGGAACAATTGGTTTACAATCTAACCAATTCATTAAGTTTTCATCATCATTTAAAACTACAGGCATACGATGTTTTGTATTGTGGATATAATCCATAATGCCGACAGCTTCAGTCGTAACAATCGTAAACGTATCATCAGAATATAATCCTGCTAAACACATCAAATTATTGTTGATTCCGATATCATATTTGATTTTGTCTTTGCCTTCGTGTCGCCACTCATAAAAGCCATCAACCAATATCACACAACGATTGGTGTAAGCATCTCGAAAAGATGGTTTTTCATCTATAGTTTCAATACGTGCGTTTAAGGTGTTATTCGAATTAAAATCATTTCCAGCCCAATGCGGAATTAAACCCCACTCGAACAAATGAATATAATCTTGTTGATTGGTGATAACAGGTAATTTCGGATGATCAAAACCTTTGAAATGAGGATTTGGCGCAAATCTAACTTCAGGTTTGAATTTCAACCTTGATTTCTTTTCAATCTGTTCTTTTGTTTTGGTCACTTTTACATGAAAACACATAGCATCTACTTTGGAATAAAGATAATGATTAGGAAGAAAAGAACAATCAAAAAATAGAAGCTATTAAAATGATTGTAGAAGAATTAAAACGAATGTTTTTTATAAAGAGTTTAATATACTACGGTTTCACGCAAAAACAAAAAACCTCCTTGAAATCACTTCTAAAGAGGTTACTATTTATAATATTTTTTGTTCAGTGATATCACATGCATCCTAACAAACGAAAGCTTAGTTATTAGGTGCAGTAACATTATCCTTTTATTTGTTGTCTAAAATTTATTCCAATCTCCATAATAAGATTATCATATTTTTTTTTCCAATCTATATTATTAGTAATTGTTTCCAGTGTTTCATCTTGTGTAATTCCCATTTCTTCAATTTCATTACTTGATTTATTTTTTAAATCCCTTAGTAAAAATGTAGCAATTTTGAATTTTTCAAATTGTTCAATTAATTCAGATAATTTATTATAATGGGCTTTTTCGATTAATAACATATTATCATCAATAGCATTTTTTGTTAATTGAATCTGTTCTATAAAAGATGGTATTTTTTCAGAAGTTGTTTTTTCCCATAAGGAATCTGCTTGTTGTTTAGTATATAGTAAAACTTTCCATAAATCATTATATAAGACAAATTGTTTTTCTGAATATCTTAGAAATAAACTTTTGGACTTGTCTAATTCACTCTTAGAACTTTCTAACTCTTTTTGATATTTATTTTTGATCTTCTCTAATTCTGAAGAATGTTTATTATTATAATTATCAAGTAGTCTTTTAGATATAAAATCTCCAAACCACTTAGATAGTGCAATTACGATAACTGTTGTGCCTCCAATTGAAGTTACTAATGCTGCTATTAATTTTAAATAATCTGTATAATCCATTATTAATACCTTAAATTGTTATACATCATCCAATCAACTAATTCATCTGGATCTATTCTATTCATTCCAGCGTATCTATTTTTCGTGAGTAAACCAACATTTCGCCCTCTCAAATATATTATGGGTGGAGTTGATGTATACATATTAAACGGACTTAAAGAAGAATATTTACTACCATAAGTACTATATTGATTAAATATGGAAGTTGAAGAATACTTACTTCCATATGAACCATATTTATTCATAATTGATTCTGAATCATATTGACTCATTGATAATTTCCCTAAAAATTGTCCATCATTCGCAACTATGAATGATTCATTTCTTTCTATTCTTTCCTTTATATTCTTTAGCATTGTAATGGTCAAATATTATTGCACCTACTGGACTTGGCTTGGCGAAGTACGGGTTTGAATTGAGCAAATGTTAAATTCAGACCCAAGCGAAGCCAAAGCTGTTCCATTATTTGTAAACTTACAAAAAATACGAATATGGACAGCTTTTGACGAATTAAATAGAGTAGAAGTTCAATTCTACCTTCAACCACCATTTAACTAAACCTATTTGTTACACAGCTCAAAAATAACCCTCCCTAAAATTGCTTCGATAGAGGTCTTTAATTTATACTATTTTGTGTTTTTGTGCTTAAAATTGGAGTTGTGCAACAATTACCTATGTTTAATTAAACCTCCAGTTCCATTCAACAGACTTTACTTCACTACTTTTTATTTGTTATTTATGTTCAGTGATTTCAATACATCTCATGCCCTCCGGGCAAGACGAAAGCTTATTTATTATAGGCAGTTATTCTTCATTGTCCGCGTGGAAATCTTCATAATTTGACTCTTCATTGATAACAATTTTATTGAAGTCTTCATTGAATTTTGAATGTAACACTATATTTAGCCTTTTAAATAAAATTTCTAAAATATAATTTTTGTCTTCATCTGTTATATTTACATTCATTTTAGTTATGAATGGTTGATTTTCACTTCTATCTTTGTCAATACAAATTAAGCTAACATACATATTTTTAACTCCATAAATAGAAATTCCAATTATTTGAAATCTATTTTCATCAATTTCAAAATATTTTCCAATGGCTTCAATATCTTCTGTTCTATATTTTGTTGCTATTTCATCAGATACATCAGCTGCAACAGTACCTATTAAGTCATTATAACTTACACTTGCTTTCATAGTTAAGATTTTTAAAAGTTTAGGATTGAATAATTGCCTATAACATAATTTTCACGAACTAGTATAGCGTTTGTTTCGTAAAAATACACCTATATCTACATTTCGTTATATTAATCTCAAATATACAAACAAAACTATATTGTATACCTTGTTGTGTAAAATAAAAAAACCTCTCTAAAATAGCTTTTAAAAGAGGTTGTTACTTATACTTTTTTGTATTTTTTTTACCTAAAATTGGAGTTGTGCAACAGTTACCAATGTTATGTGATGTTTTTGCAAAAATGTACGATTTAAAGACTTATTTGAGATTAATTTGTTTATTTTTGTAAAATAAATACGTAAATTATGATATTAAATATTACAATTCGAAACTTTAGATCTTATAAAGATGAAATAGTTTTTTCAATGGAACCAAATTCATCAAAATCTAAATCCTCAAATATATTTCATAATGGCGAGTATAAAATTTTAAAATCAGCATTAATATATGGACCAAATGCTTCAGGAAAATCTAATATTGTTAGAGCATTTTTTGAAATTCTAAAATTAATAAAATATAAACCAAAAGTAGGTAGAGAAATTTCATTAAATGATCCATTTCTTTTCGATGATAAGAATTTGAACAGTCCAATTTATTTTAATTTAGAATTTGTTTTAAATAAAATAAAATATCAGTATGAAATAATACTTAAGGATAACATCATCTTAAAAGAGGAACTTAATTGGTATCCTAAAAAATATCCTCAAAATTTATTTAAAAGAAATGAGTATAATGAAAATGAGACTATACAATATGGAGTAATTGGCGAATTTTTAGGAGGAAAAAAAATATCAGTTTTTCCAAATCAACTTCTTATGTCAAAATTTGGAGACGATGAACCACTTGAGATCTTAACTGATGTATTTTTATATTTTGATAATTTATACGTATATAATGCTACGAGTAAATTACATTATGATTTATTGAAAAATAATGTGAGTAGTGAACTTTCTAAGGATCCTAACTTAAAATCTAAATTGGAAAAGTTGATAAATGCAATTGATACAAAAATTGTAGGTATTGAAATTAACGAAAAAGACATTGACTTAGATGAAGAAATTTCAAGATATACTAAAGAAAATTTTGATGTATATGGGTTACATAATTTTTACTCAAATGAAAAAATAGTGGATAAAAGACCACTAAATTTAAAAGAAGAATCAGTTGGAACACAAAATCTATATGCTCTAGGAACTAAAATTTTTAAAACTATTATTGAAGGAGGGGTTTTAATTGTTGATGAATTAGATACGAGTTTACATCCTTATGTAACTAAAATGATATTAATGATTTTTTTAGATGAGGAAATAAACTCTAAAGGTGCTCAAATTATTTTTACTACTCACGATGTTACTTTATTAGATAAAGATATTGTAAGAAAAGATCAAATTTGGATTTCAGAAAAAAATATAGATGGATCTACAGATTTGTTTAGCTTACAAGATTTTGAAGGGCTAAGGGAAGATACTGCATTTGATAAATGGTATTTATCAGGAAAGTTTGGAGGAATTCCTCAAATTAAATCTTTAAAAGAAGTTTTCAATAATGAAATTTCGTAAAACAATATTAATAGTTTGTGAAGGTAATAGGAGTGAACCAAATTACTTCGCTTATTTGAGGGATCAAGTTATAGACAATTCAAAAGGAGAGGTTTTTGTGAAAATTTTACCTTTACCTAAAAGCGATCATATTCATACTAATTATGAGCAAAGGAAAGGAGGTAGAAAACGTACAATTAAAAGAGGCATTGCTGAAGTAGAAGATTATAACATCGAAGATGAATTCAAGTCACAACCTGTTTGTTATGTTAGAAAATGTCAGATAGGTTCATTGGAGGATGGATATGATGAATTATGGGCTGTTTATGATAAAGATGGACATACAAAACATCAACAAGCATATTTATTAGCAAAAGATGAGTCGAAAGGATTTGTAAATATTGGTTTTTCATCGATATCATTTGAGATGTGGATTCTATTGCATTTTGAATTATCAATAAAAGATTTTTCTAAATCATTATGTAGAATATCTAAATATGAAACTTTAGATTGCGGTTCACATACAATAGAGAATGATTGCAGTGGAAATATATGTGTTTGTGGTAGAATAGTTGAAAATAAATATCTTAACTATAATAATAGTAAGCATTTTGATGCTAAAGAATTTGATTCTAATTATTTAACAGCTATAAAAAATGCAATTGAGTTAAGACTTAAGAATGTTAAAAATTTAAATTGTTTCTATGATTTAAATCCTTTTACTTCGTTAGATAGATTAGTTTTTAAATTAAAAAATATTGACTCAATTGATTACATATGGAAATATGATGATTTTATTGACGATAACTTGAATTTTATTTTTAGAAAAGATAATAGCAAAATTTATATTACAATTTCAAATCATAAAAAATCTACATTTATATTATCAGAAAATTACATTAAAATTTTAGATGTGGAAAATAAAACTTTATCTGGAAATAGTAGACAAACTATATATCCAAAAGATACTATTAATATAGAATTTGATATTGAAGAATATTATGCAGTAGCCGTTTTTAAAAATGATATTGAAACTTTTATTATAGATAAGTCTTGTTTAAAAAATATCACATAACGGTTACCGGATTTGCGACAGTAAAAAATATAGCAACGAAGTTGCGTGTATTTTTTATTTAGCAAATTCGATGATGTACGCGATTCGTAGCATAGCGGAGAATTGCGTCACATCATTGTTTTTGACGAAGTAAAGTACAATAAAAACATACCTATTCTTCGTAAATCAAATATACTAACAAAAATACACAGTATCCATTGTTGTGTAAATAAAGAAAGAGTTCTATATAGAACTCTTTCTTTTAATCTTGTATTTATGTAAAATAAAAAACTCAGGTGAACTTTTAACCTAAAAACCAGCACCTGAGTAATAAATTAACGTCATGCCTATGACTTATATTCATTTCAAATTTAGGATATTCATATTAAACAAGGAGTTTTTAAATACTTAATACTTGTATATTTTTTTAACACCCTAAATTTTTATTTCTTTAGATTTCTTCTGTTTTGAAATCAAATAAATCTTTAGGAGATTTGTTTAATCCTTTAGCTAATTCTACAATTGTTGTAATTTGAATGTTTCTTTCTCCTTTTTCAATTTTACTAATCTCACTAAAATCGACATCACATCTTTGAGCTAGTTGTCTATAGCTTAAACCTTTTTCAGTTCTGATTTTTTCAAGATTTTTTCCAAAATATATTAAATAACTTCTTTTGTTATCCTCAATTGTCATGATAATAGTTTAAGAGCAATTTCAATATTATTTGAAATAAAATTGTAGGTAAAGTTTTCTACATTAGATTTTTTTTACTATCTTTGGTTAAAGAATTACAAGAATATGTAATTTTGCAATACTTATATAGAAAATATTAAGCTATTGCTTATAGTCTCGCCGTTGAAAACTGGTAATTTTTGGAACGAGATGGTAAGTAGATAAGCTCACGTCTTATGCCGTGAGCTCACTTATCTGTTCCTCGGTATACCAGTACCTCAGCGGCAGATAATGATGAGTTTCACGGTTTTTTGTTTTTGGTTATTTCTTTAATACAAACAGCGCTGAACTTCATACAATAAATACACTTGGTTTTATTCCTCTACAAATCAAGTGAAATACACTCTCTATAAATATGTATTTCTTATAAAAGAAATGCACAGACGGTTATTCGATTCTACTAGAATTGAAAAGTGATAGAAAGGATTTTACATTCATTTTTTCCTTGATGAAAAAACGAATCAAAAAAATCAAGTCCGTGCTTACAAGTCGGTCAATAATGGCTATTCGCTAAATGCTTTAAATCATTCGCATGTAAAATGCGAACAGTAAATCATTTTTAACGCTCTTTACGCCGAATTGACACTCGACTTTTCAGCAATGCCCGTTTCTAAATTCGTTGTTAATAAAGGATTTGAGTATTGAAAAAGGATGAAAAACCGGCATTAAAACTCTCACGTTAAGAAAATGGTTGAATGTAACGTTAAAAAGATTTTAGCCCGTAGGGTTTGTGAAATCTTTAGAGAAATGAGAATATTTTTAGTAGAGAGGTTTACGGCCTTGACTTTTTGGTTACTTTTTAGTCAAGTAAAAAGTGACATTAATGAAAAGGAATACCTGAGTCACATCGTGACTCCTCCTCTTAATCTCAAATGTTTCTTTGGATGAGCAAAAAATGAAAGCAAGAGATTCTGCACTTCGATGCTTCGACAGGCTCAGCAACCGAAACTCAGTGCCCGTGTAAAAAAAGGATTTGAGTATTAATAAGAATAAAAACGCATAGCGTTAAGCGTAATACGTATCACGTAAAAAAACAAAAACCCCTTTCCCCAAAACAAAGTTGGCGCGATGTACAGGAAAAGGAGTGGCTTTTAAAACTAATGTTGAATTAAAAAACTTATGTAAAATCATGAAAGAGTAAACAGATTCACACTCTATCCCCCGAAGACACCTTAAGAAGAAAGTAAATGATCTTCATAAAATGATTAGTGTTAATTTTTTTCATTTATTAATGTAATTTTTAAAACTTGACTATATCGGGGGATTTTTTTAGGAGATATATAAGATAAACAGGCACGTGCGCGCGAAAATAGATTCTGCACTTCGAGTGCCTCAGTGTCCGTGTTAAAAATGAACTTGAGTATTAATAAGAATAAAAACGTAGAACTTAATACGTTTCACGTAAAACTAAAAAAAAATAACGCATAACGCATAACGTAAAACGTAAAAACAAAAACCCCTTTCCCCAAAACAAAGTTGGCGCGATGTACAGGAAAAGGAGTGGATTTTAAAACTAATGTTGAATTAAAAAACTATGTAAAATTATGAAAAAATTTTACTTTAAACTCAGTAGGCAGTCATTTGCTGTATTATTGGGATTGTTTTGTGCAACACCATTGTTAGCACAAACAGGTAAAACCGTGACTGGAACGGTAAAAGAACTTCAAGTCCCACTAGTGGGTGTAATGGTAAAAGAGGAGGGAACGGATAATTCCACTTTTACCGATGCAAATGGAAACTATTCGTTGACCTTACAACAGGATAATGCTAAATTAATTTTTGAGCAATTGAATTTCCCTATTCGTGAAGAAGAGGTATTGAATAGAAGCGTGATTAATGTACGTTTCACAAAAGAAGAGGAGGGGATTCAGCTAAAAGATGTGGTGGTGAATGCAGGATACTACTCCGTAAAAGACAAAGAACGTACAGGTTCTATAGCACGTGTTACGGCAAAGGAAATCGAAAATCAGCCTGTGAATAATGTACTTTCTGCCATACAAGGACGGATGGCTGGTGTGAGTATTATACAAAACTCTGGAAATGCAGGTGGTGGGTTTGATATCCAAATTAGAGGTCGAAATAGCCTAAGACGAGAAGGAAACGAACCACTTTATATTGTAGATGGTGTTCCTTTTGGAAGTGGAAATACAACAAGTGTAGGGCTGTCGTCTGGTATTCTACCTTATGGGGAATCTAATCCTCTTAATTTTCTGAATCCAAAAGAAATAGAAAGTATAGAAATCTTAAAAGATGCCGATGCTACTGCTATTTATGGCTCGCGTGGAGCCAATGGAGTAGTACTGATAACAACTAAAAAAGGAAAAAGTGGAAAACTAAATATTGCGTATAATTCAGATTACACAGTTGGTAAAGTAATGAATCGATTAAGATTAATGAATACGTCTGATTATTTAGCAATGAGAAGAACAGCATTTGAAAACGATGGAATTAAAACTTATCCAGCCAATGCCTATGATATAAATGGAAGTTGGGATGTTAATTCGTCATCCAATTGGTTTAACGAATTAGTAAGGCACATTTCTTCTAAAAACAATAACCAATTAAGTATAAACGCAGCCTCAGATCAATTTCAATTTTTAATGAGTATGGGACATTTTGAAGCAACAACTGTTTATCCAGAACCATTTCGATTAAAAAAGACTACTGCTTTAATAAGTTTAAATTACACTTCTCCTAATCAACGATTTTCTATTGGATATAAAGGTAATTTAAGTCGATCTGTCAATAAATTACCTTCTACCGATTTGTTTTCAAGTGTTATAAGCTTAGCCCCGAATGCTCCAAATTTATACAATGAACAAGGTGAACTGAATTGGCAAAACAATACGTTTGTAAATCCATTAGCCTCACTCAGAGGTTATTATACTAGTAATGGTGATATGATGAATCATGCTATTTTGAATTCAATTCAATTAATTGAAGGATTAAGTTTAGTTAATAATATAGGGATTTATTATAGTCAATCAATAGAAAATCGGGTAAGTCCATCTACGATATACAACCCAAATTATAATTATGGGAGTGAACGATCTAACGTATTACGATACGATCAGAAAGTTATGTCGTATAACATAGAACCACGATTAGAGTACAATAAAAGTATAAATCAACACCACTTTTCAAACCTTGTTGGATTAACATTTCAACACAGACAAACAAATGGATTAGGAATTTCGGCTTCTAATTTTCTGAGTAACTCATTGCTAAACGATTTATCTTCTGCAAGTGTAAAAACAATTAGTGCACAACCTATCATAGATTATACCTATCAATCTGTTTACGGTAGATTTGGATATAACTACCAATCCAAATACTTTATAAACTTAACTGGTCGTCGTGATGGATCAAGTCGTTTTGGACAAAATTTTAAATATGGGAATTTTGGTGCAATTGGAGCAGCTTGGATTTTTTCAAAAGAAAACTTTCTCAACGAATCATCTTGGTTAAGCTTCGGAAAAATAAGAGGTAGTTATGGGATTACAGGTAATGATTTGATTGGTGATTATCAATACTTGGATACCTATATTACAAAGGCAAGAACGTACGATCAGGTTACAGGTTTAGAACCAAATAGTTTGTATAATCCTAATTTTAGTTGGGAAAAAAATAAGAAATTAGAATTCGCTCTTGACTTATCTTTTTTTAGGGATAGAATAGGATTTTCGCTTGCATGGTATAGAAATGTGTCTGGAAATCAATTGGTCGGAATCCCTTTACCAGGAACAACAGGTTTTTCATCCATTCAATCTAATTTACCTGCAAAAGTAGAGAACAAAGGAATTGAAATTGAACTTTCAGCAAAACCATTGCAAAACGCTATTCAATGGAAAACAGCCTTGAATCTATCATTTCCACAAAATAAATTAGTGTCATTTCCCGATTTAGAAGGTTCTACTTATGCCAATACTTATGTTATTGGTGAACCCATTACAATTAAAAAATTATACGAATGGACAGGTATAGACCCAATAACTGGATTACATACATTCAAAGATTTTAATCAAGACGGAAAAATAAATACTGAAGATAAGCAGGTTATTAAAAATGTGGGTGTAAAATGGTTTGGAGGATGGTCAAATCAAGTGCAGTATAAAAACGTTGGACTTGATGTACTGTTTCAATTCGTGAAACAAAATAGTATCAATTATATCGCTCAGAGTTTCATTCCAGGAAGTTTAACCAATCAACCGATAGAGTTTCTAGATGCTTATTCACCGAATAATCCATCAGCCAACTATCAACGATACAGTACTGGAAGCCAAACACTCGCTTCGCAAGCCTATAATAATTTTAAACAAAGTGATCAATCGGTAAGTGATGGTTCTTATATCCGTTTAAAGAATATTTCCATTTCCTATCAATTTAAAATTGCAAACACTTCTTCTCTAAAATTGTTTCTCAACGGGCAAAATTTATGGACGCTAACCAATTATTTTGGTGCTGATCCCGAATTTGTTTTATCAGGGTATTTGCCACCTCTGAAAGAATATACACTTGGATTACAATTAAACTTTTAACATTATGAAATCAATTTTTATACACTTAAAACAAGGATTAATCGCTTTAATTCTTTTGACAAGTTGCGACAACTTCTTAGATCTTGATACACCAAATACACAACTTGTAAGCACAGAAGTATTTGAAGATAAAAAAACGACAGATGCTGCATTGTTAAATATCTATGCAAGCTTAAGAGATAACGGATTATTAACTGGTAATAATTCTGGTATGACGTATTTATTGGGGTTATACACAGATGAACTCGACTTATATTCCATCAATTTACTTGGTCAAAAAGAGTTTTATGAACACACGCTATCCACTCGAAATGAATTGGTGTTGACTAGCTGGAACACAAGTTATAATCAAATATATCGATTAAATGCATTGATAGAGGGGGTAGAAAAAAGTACATTATTAGAAAATCAATACAAACAAACAGTATTAGCAGAAGCCTATACAATGCGTGGAATGTTGCACATGTATTTGACTCAATTGTTTGGCGAAATCCCATACATCACAACGACAGATTATTTGCAAAATAAACTTGTTCATAAAACACCAGAAAAGGAAATTTATGAAAGAATAGAGCAAGATTATTTAGTAGCAGAAGAATTGTTTTTGAAAGGAACGAAAAACACATCTAAAACACGGTTAAATCTTACATCGTTAAAAACTTTAAAAGCTAAATACTATGCACAAACCAAACAATGGGAAAAAGCCAAACAGCATGCAAATGATGTTATTCAAACGGCTGGTGTTACATTAGAACAAGATCTTAGCAAAGAATTTTTGAAAGAAAGTAAATCTATTCTATGGTGTTTTTCGCCTCATTTAGCAACTGGAAATTCCTTGGAAGCAGATGTTTTTATGTTAAATGCTCTACCACCAGCTTTTGTAAGTTTAAAACCCACTTTCGTCAACTCTTTCGAGAATGGAGATCAAAGAAAAGAAATTTGGATAAAGAAATTAAATAACAATCAGGGTACTTGGTATCAACCATACAAATACAAAGCGCCCAATGCTTCGTCAACAGTTAATGTAGAGAATAGTGTGGTACTTCGATTAGCTGAATTGTATTTGATACGTGCAGAAGCTAATTTTCAGCTTTCCAATTTTAGAGAAGCTGAAAATGATTTAAACCTTATTCGTAAAAGAGCCAATTTACCTATGCTTTCTAATTTATCTCAACATGACTTAGAGCAAGCGATTTTAGATGAATATAAACATGAACTATTTACAGAATATGGACATCGTTTTTTTGATTTGAAACGATGGAATCGATTAAATGAATTACAAAATAGTATACCAACTTGGAAACCATTTATGGAAAAATTGCCTTTACCAGAAAAGGAGATTTTATTGAATAATAATTTAAAACCCCAAAATGATGGCTATTAGATTTATATTAAGCTTTTATATCTGTTTAATTTCAATTTATATTTCTGGTCAACAACAGAAATTAGATTCATTGGAAACTTATTTTAATCAATTTTATACCGTTGAATTTGTAGATGCAAACAATGAAAATATATTATTTAACCGGTAGTGCATTT
>NZ_DKSQ01000061.1:0-6790 GCF_002472765.1 Empedobacter sp. UBA7252 | reverse complement strand
AAAACTCCTTATGAAATACTAAAATTAAAACTAAAATAATTATATTTAAAGTCTACGAAGTCATGAAGTACGACATTGGCAGGCTTAGAATGACATCAATCAAATTGTTTTTAAATAAAGAACCAAATCGTCAAGCTGATTTGATTTCAGCTTCTTATTATCGTCAGTCAGAGTGGCGTTTGCAAAACGTTGTATCGAAGACTTAGACGATAAATAACGAATGACAAAACCCGTTGTTAAAAGTGAATTTGAATATTAAAAAAGAATGATAAAAATCCGACGATTTAGGATCGAAATGCAATTCAATTCTAAATTATTGGAATAAAAAAAGTTGAGGTGTCTGAACGAAGTGAGTTATCAACTTTATGGAAATAATTTATTTAGTTGAATCATTGAGAGACTACTGTCGGCATCTTTTTTGTTTCGTTTTTGTGTCAAGACTTCCCCGAAGGGTATATGAATTCATTTAAAAACAATTAGTAACTCATGAATAAAAATGAAAAGAAGAGATTCTTTGGCAGGCTTAGAATGACATCAATCAAATTGTTTTTAAATAAAAAACCAAATTGTCAAGCTGAATTCAGTTCAGCTTCTTATTATCGTCAGTCAGAGTGGCGTTTGCAAAACGTTGTATCGAAGACTTAGACGATAAATAACGAATTATAAAAACCCAACGATTTAGAATCGAAATGACAACGAATTTGAATTAGAAAAGAGGATGAAGAAACCGGCATTAAAACTCTCACGTTAAGAAAATGTTTGAATAACGTTAAAAAGGTTTTAGCCCGTAGCGTTTTTAAAATCTTTAGTGAAATGAGAATATTTTTAGTAGAGAGGTTTACAGCCAAGTCTTGCTTGTGACGAGTCTGCCGAAGTATTGATAAGTTAGAATTATACTTATAAAATTACATTGTTTTTTAATAAGCTCGGATATTATTTTTAATATATAGTATAATAATATTCTTTATTTGTTTTAAAATAGTATATTTGTAAACTAAATATTATATATGAATTTCCAATTAATCAAAGATGTAGTTGATTTAATAGAAGAGTTTGAAAAAGAAAATACGTGTAATGCTAATGCTTCTATTGATGATTTTAAAAAGTGGATTATTTTAAATAATCATCTAGAAAGTTCTTGTGATGTTCCTCATTGGATCGGAAAAGAGAAAATGAGATCGCCTGAAAGTGTTATAAGTACATTACTTGTTCATATGAATAGGTATGCGAAAAGTTATTCAAAATCTGCTATTATAGGATCGGATTTTTCATCTCAAGAAGATTTTATTTACTTAATTAATTTAAAGGCATTTGGAGAAATGTCTAAGATGGATTTGATTAAGAAAAATGTACATGAAAAACCTGTAGGGATGCAAATTATAAATCGTTTAATTGCTAAGGGTTGGGTTGATCAAGCTTCTTCTGAGCTTGATAAAAGAAGCAAAGTTATTAAGATTAGTCCCGTAGGTTTAGAAATTTTAGAAGAACAAATGGAAAAAATTAGACTAGCAACACAAATTGTAGCAGGTAATTTAACTTATGCTGAAAAAATGGAATTAATAAATCTACTCAACAAACTTGAAGCTTTTCATCAAGATATTTATCAAAAGAATTTTGATACAGAAGATTTATTAGATGAGGCTTACAAACATATTAATTAAAAAAATAACTACTATGAAAAAGAGTGTATTTTTCTTTCTAATTTTCTGTTGTTCTTTTTACTGTTTTTCACAAACGAAAACATATCAATTGTCCAGTCATATTTTAGATAATTCTACTGGAGAGCCTGCAACATCTGTTTCAGTTACATTACAGAAAATGAATGTGGACAATTCGTGGACTAAGGTAAGTACACAAATTACAGATAAAGATGGTAGAATAGGGAATTTTTTACCTTATGGTCAGAATAATGACGGTGTTTATAAACTCGTATTTCATATTGAATCTTATTTTGATAGAAAAAAGTTGCAAACATTTTATCCTTTTATCGAGATTGTTTTCCATATTAAAGGGGATAAGCATTTTCATGTACCATTGACTTTATCTCCTTATGGCTATTCTACATATAAAGGAAGTTAAAAACAAGATATGAAAAAAAGAATAGCCATTATTGGATCTGGATTTTCTGGTTTATCAGCTGCTGCTTATACAGCAAAAGAAGGACATGAAGTACATATATTTGAAAAACATAATCAGCCAGGCGGAAGAGCAAGACAATTAAAAACAGAAGAAGGTTATGTATTTGATATGGGACCTAGTTGGTATTGGATGCCAGATGTTATACAAGATTTCTTTGAGGATTTTGGTTATACTACTTCTTCTTTTTTTGAATTGATATCCTTAAATCCTCAATTTGAGATGATTTTTTCTGATGAAAAAATAGATGTACCTGAAAATTTTGAGGCACTAAAAGCAACCTTCGAAAAAATAGAGAAAGGTGCTGGTTTTCAATTAGAAAAATTTATGAAATCTGCCAAATTCAAATATGAAGTAGGAATGAAGGATTTTGTACATAAACCTTGTGCCAATTGGAGTGAATTTATTTCTCTTAAAATTGCTAAAAGTGCATTGAGATTAGATTTACTATCTAATTTTAGAGCCTATGTTGCACGGTATTTTAAAGATAAGAAATTGAGAGCTTTAATGGAGTTCCCCGTAATATTTTTGGGCGCATCTCCTGAAAAGATTCCAGCCTTGTATAGTTTGATGAATTATGGCGGTTATGTACTAGGTACTTATTATCCTAAAGGAGGTTTTTACCAACTGGTATTAGCAATGAAAAAAGTAGCAGAAGAACAAGGGGCGAACTTTCATTTTAATTCGAATGTTGAAAAAATAAATGTAAAAAATCAAAAAGTAAGTTCGCTTCTTATAAATGGTAAAATCCATGAATTTGATGAAGTAATTGCTTCTTCTGATTATCATCATACTGAAACACTTTTGAACGAAGAGTACAGAAATTATACCGCTGATTATTGGAGAGAAAGGACTTTTGCACCATCTTGTCTGATTTTTTATCTAGGTTTTAACGAAACCATTCCGCATTTAAAACATCATACACTATTCTTTGAACATGACTTAGATCTGCATATAGATAGTATATACGAAGATAAAAGATGGCCTGAAAAACCTTTGTTCTATGCTTGTTGTTCCTCAAAAACAGATCATTCAGTAGCACCTAATGGTAAAGAAAATTTGTTTTTACTAATGCCGATTGCTACAGGAATAAATGACAGTGAATTTGTACGTCAGAAGTATTTAACGGAAATGCTCTTGCGATTAGAAAAGCATACAGGTACTCAAGATTTACAGTCTAAAATTGACTTTAAAAAAAGTTATTGTGTCAGAGATTTTGTGTCCGATTATAATGCTTATGGTGGTAATGCTTATGGGTTAGCTAATACACTTAATCAAACAGCAGTACTAAAACCTAAAATAAGAAATAAAAAGCTAAAGAATTTATTTTATACTGGTCAGTTAACTGTTCCTGGACCAGGTGTTCCTCCCTCTATTATATCTGGTAAAATAGTGGCCAATGAGATCAACAAAATAAAAAATTAAATCCGTATGAAACAATTATTTGATGAGCTTTCTTATTCGGTGAGTAAGATGACAACTCAAAAATATAGCACAAGTTTTTCTTTGGGTATTCTTGCCTTAAAACCTTCTATTCGATCGGCTATTTATGCGATTTATGGTTATGTAAGGTTGGCAGATGAAATCGTAGATAGTTTTCATGGATATAACAAAGAGAAGCTTTTAAAAAGATTGAGAAAAGAAACTTTACATGCATTAAATGAGAGGATATCGCTTAACCCCATCTTACAATCATTTCAAGAGACTGTAAATAATTATAAGATTGATAAAGAGCTTATCGATCAGTTTTTGAGTAGTATGGAAATGGACTTGCAACAAATAGAATATGACTCGGACTTATACAAAACCTATATTTTAGGTTCTGCTGAGGTAGTAGGACTCATGTGTTTACAGGTTTTTACAGATGGTAATAAAGATAAGTATGCAGAATTAAAACCTTATGCGATGAAATTGGGCTCTGCTTTTCAGAAAATTAATTTTCTTCGAGATTTGAAAGAGGACTATCATATTTTGGGAAGAACTTATTTTCCGAATGTGGATATAAGTGGTTTTGATAATAAGATAAAATACGCAATTGAAAAAGAAATAGAAGAAGAATTTGATGAAGCGTTGATTGGGATTAAAAAACTTCCAGCTTCTTCAATTTTTGGTGTTTATCTAGCATATAAATACTATCTTTCTTTGTTTAAGAAGATCAAAAAAAAATCATCCAAAGAAATTTTAAATGGAAGAATTAGAATAGCTAATTCTGAAAAAGTTTTTGTTGCGTTTAAAAGTTACATAAGATATAAAGCTGCTTGGTTATGATTAAAATGTTAGGGTTTCTCATGGTGGGATTTTTAGGTTTTATAAATCACACTGAGGTAGTTCTAGAAGAGCTAAGGGCTAATTATGCTAAGTTATCTAATGACAAAGAATTATGTGCAAATGTAATAGTTGAATTGGACGATATAAAAAATAAATCTGCTATTTATTTGGGTTATTTAGGTGGTGCTCAAACAATTAATTCCAAGCATGTGTCTAATCCATTAAATAAGCTTAAAACTTTTAATAAAGGTAAAAAGAATATAGAGGAGGCTATACGTATAGAACCTGAAAATTTAGAATTGAGGTTTATTAGATTATCAGTACAAAAAAACGCACCCTCATTTTTGAACTACTATTCAAAGGTTGAAGAAGATACGCAAATTTTATCAGAAAACAGGCGTAAAATAACGTCTATAAATTTGCGTAGAAATATTGAAAAAATTTTAAACGAATAAGTGATGAAGTACCGTTTGTATAGAGAACAACAGTTGTATTGTGATATTGATACAGCTTGGCAATTTTTTTCTTCTCCAATGAATCTTTCGGAAATTACACCTAAAGATATGGCTTTTACAGTTTTGTCAGAAGATCAGGATCAGCCAATTTTTGAAGGTATGCTCATCGATTATACCGTTTCACCACTATTAGGTATTCCTCTAAAATGGCAGACAAAGATTATTCAAGTAGAGCATCAGAAAAGTTTTACAGATTTTCAACAAAAAGGTCCATATAAATATTGGAAACATTTTCATGAATTTATTCCCAATGAAAATGGAGTTTTCATGAAAGATACAGTAGAATATGAGCTTCCTTTTGGAATTTTTGGAAATATTGTTCATTTTCTTTTGGTGAAAAAAAAGTTGAATAATATTTTTGATTATCGTCAGCACGTATTAAAGAAATTATTTAATAAGTAGGTGTATGAATTTATTTTTGGTGTTGCTAGTATTTGTGCTTATGGAGCCTGTTACATGGTTTATTCATAAATATGTGATGCATGGATTTTTATGGTTTCTCCACAAAGATCATCATGACCATAGCCATAAAGGATCAGTTGAAAAAAACGATTATTTTTTTGTGATATTTGCGATTCCGACTATTGCTTTGATGTATTTTGGTTCGCTCAATAGTTATAATTACTTATTTTTTGTTGGGGTAGGAATTATGCTTTATGGCATGGCGTATTTTTTTGTGCATGATGTTTTTATTCATCAACGACTGAAATGTTTTAGTCGAGTAAAAAATCCTTATTTTCTAGCGCTACGAAGGGCTCATAAACAACATCATAAACACCTTAGTAAAGAAAATGGAGAATGTTTTGGATTTCTTTATGTTCCTTTCAAATATTTTAAAATGTATTTTAATTCTGCACAAAAATGATGTCATATACGTATATTTTGATTTTATTTTTTACAATAATCATTTGTTTCATATCATCCTTTGACTCTCGTATTCTTTTTAACCGTCATTTTGGTTCATTTATAAAAGCTGCATGTGTAGTAGCTATTCCATTTATAGCATGGGATATTTGGTTTACATCTTTGGGTGTATGGTGGTTTAATACTGATTATACACTTGGTTTTGTAATAGGAGGCTTACCCATAGAAGAGTGGTTATTTTTTATTTGTATTCCGTTTTCATGTGTATTTACCTATTTCTGTTTTGATAAATTTTTTAAATTAGATTGGCTTTCGAGTTTTAATAACCTTATTGTTTTTTTTAGTTTGATTGTTTGTTCAATCGTCGCTTTACTATATTATGATAGAATTTATACCCTATTAACAGCTGTTATAACATTTGTTGTTTTATTCTACTTACATTTTGTTCGTCGTGTAGATTGGATAGGAAAAGCTTCGTTTGTTTTCACTATTCTTATGCTTGGTTTTTTTCCTGTAAATGGTATTCTAACAGGTACAGGATTAGAGTCGCCAATTGTAAATTACAATCCTGATGATTTTTTGGGAATCAGAATGGGAACTATTCCAATAGAAGATGCTGTGTATGGATATACGCAATTTCTTTTAGTACTTTATTTTTTTAAACAATTTAAATCAAAATCTCATGAAAGTAAAAAATAAAATACTATTGAAAATAGCATGTATAGGATTGTTAATATTTTCCAATTCATGTTCCTCTATTCCTAAAAAGGCAGAAGCTGTTCGAAATTTTGAAGTTGATCGATATTTAGGTACTTGGTATGAAATCGCTCGTTTAGATTTTCGCTTCGAGAAAAACTTGGACAATGTTTCTGCTTATTATAGTCTTGATAAAAAAGGGAATCTCAAGGTTTTCAATAGCGGATTTAATAAGGAAAAGCAAGCATGGAAGCAAGTAATAGGAAAAGCAAAATTTAGAGAGAATGAGCAAATAGGAAAGCTAAAAGTAA
>NZ_DKSQ01000062.1:0-13565 GCF_002472765.1 Empedobacter sp. UBA7252 | reverse complement strand
CTCCTCTTAATTTCAAATGTTTTTGTGTCAAGACTTCCCCAAAGGGCATATGAATTCAATATTCATAAAATAATAAAGACCATGAATAAAAAAATGAAAGGAAGAGATCCTTTGAGAAACCTATAAGGACAAAATCCATCACGAAAAATGACGAAATAATTAATAAGAAAAAACAAACAAACCTTACTTCAAAATTTTAATTTTGCTTACCACATTACCACATTACCACATTACCACATTACCACATTACCACATTACCACATTACCACATTACCACATACTCCCAACATCAAGGCAAGATGAAGGCAAGATGAAGGCAACATAGTGGCAGTAGAGTGGCAATAAAGTTGAGGTAATAAAAAAGAGAAGTTTTACTTCTCTTTTTTATTCATCATTTAAGTTTCTTTGAAGTAATCGATTAGACTTATTTGTTCAAAGACATTCAAAACTAGAGATATTTATAGAACAACAAAGATTACAACAAGTACATTTTATAAAAAGAATGTATAATTTATAAATTATACACTTTTAAACGATTAAGTACTTAATAAACGATTTACGATATAAAATAAAGTATTTTAGTAGTAATCAATAGATCTATACCATGAAAAGAGTTCTAGTGTACACATACATACTCTTTCTACTTCCCCTTTTAATAATGGCTAATCAAGTTGATTCCTTAGCCTCAAAAGATAATGCCTATCTAATAGAAAAATTGGATGCATTAATAGATGAAAAGCATCATCCAAATGCGATGATCTATGTGCAAGCGTATATAAGAAATGCTAAAAAAGAAAAGGATAAGCTAAATTTATTTTATGCTTATAAAGAAGGAATCTTTTTTTCAAGTCATTTAAATACTCAAATAGAATATGCAGATAGTGCCATAATTACTGCCCGGAAATTAAAAAACAAAGATTTAATAGCAACAGCTTTATTATCAAAAGGGCTAGCCTATTACAAAGCAAAAGATTATAGAGAGGCGTTACAAAATTATTTATATGCAGATCAGGAGTTAAAATATTCAAAAGACCAATATTTATTACATAAAGTAACATTTAATATGGCAATGATAAAAATCAAATTAAATCAATGTAACCAAGCAGAAGAATTGTTGCTGAAATGTAAAAACTTTTTTCAATCAAAACCAGAGAACAAAGATTACCAAGCCTATTTATTAAATACAATATATCAATTAGCATCTCTCCATCAAGAAGTTGGTAACAAAGCAAAAGCGAAAGAATTGAATCAATTAGGATTAAATAAAAGCAAACTTGAAAATAACGAATTTTTCCATAGATACTTTACGATAAATAAAGCAATTGATGAGTTTTTAAATGATCAATTTGTGACGTCTATTCAATTATTATCAACTAAAGAAGATATTTTAATAAAAACGAATGATTTTAATACACTAACCAAAATTTATTACTACAAAGCAAAGGCATTTGATAAATTGAATAATCAACAACATAAAATAATATATTTTAACAAAATAGATAGTATTTTCAATGAATACAACTTCTTAGAAATTAAATATAGACCGATATACGAAAACATTTTAGAGGAAACATTGGTAGCTTCTGATACGAACAGACAACTATATGTAATCAATCAATTATTAAAAATGGATGAGTTAAATTATAAGCTAGATGCAGAAATGAGTCAAGTTGTATACAAAGAATATGACACAGTGCAATTGCTCAAATTAAAGGAAAAAATATTGAATAAGTCTCAAAAATTATATTACGTATTGGCAGCGTGTTTTACTGGAATAATAGTATTGATCGTAGGAATTGTAAAAACTAGAAATAAAAATAAACATTTAATCGAAAAGTACAATCTGTTTATTGAAGAATCTGCTCAATCAAGTTATACAGAACGGAGAATATCGATTAAAGATGAAGAGGATTTGAATAAAGAAGCATTTGAAAGTTTACTATTAAAATTTGAAGAATTTGAGCGGGACAGAGAATTTTTAAACCCTAATATAACAGTAGTAAGTTTGGCAAAATCATTTTCAACAAACACCACTTATTTATCAAAATGTGTCAATCAGTACAAAGGAATTAATTTTCCTTCTTACATCAATCGGTTGAGAATAAAATTTATTACTGATTTATTACAAGAACAACCACAATACCTTAATTATAGTGTAGGGGCATTAGGAGAAATAGCAGGTTATATGAATCCAAGACAATTTTCAAATGTTTTTTACAGTGAAACGGGCTTGCGTCCCTTAGATTTTATAAAAATTCAAAAACAAAAAAATAAAGAAAGTATATAATGGTTTATTAGTGTAATTTATTGACATACAAGGGCTAAAAAAGACTTAGCTATTGCTTTAAACAGATCGCTATTGCAACTTTACAAAACCATTGCGCAATGGAGATCAATGTTTAATTTAAAATTATAAAAAAATGGCGAAGCAAAAAGGCTTTTTAAAACTTAGAGGTTCAATCGGAGATTTAAACTTCTACAAATCAAAAGATGGTTATATGGTAAGAGAAAAAAGTTCTATAGACCGTAATACCATAATGAGTGATCCGCGATTTCAGCGTACCAGAGAAAATATGCAAGAATTTAAGAATGCAGGTACTGCTGGAAAAACACTACGAAACGCATTCAATGCGATCATAAAAAATGCAAAAGACAGCAAATTATCAAGTCGTCTCACAAAAGTAATGCATGGTATCCTAAAAGAAGATACTACAAATGCTCGTGGGCAAAGAAATGTACACAAAGGAAATCAATTACTGATGAAAGGCTTTGATTTTAATGCAGGGGCATCATGGTTGAAAACGGTATTAATTCCTGTACAAGTAGATATAGAACGTACTTCTGGTGAAACAAAATTTACATTAGAAGCATACAAACCCTTAGATGTGATAATAGCACCACAAGGAGCTACCAATTACCGATTTGTAGCAGCTTCTACAGAAATTGATTTTGAGAAGAACGAATACATTACCAAAACATCGTATACCGATTATTATCCATACGATGAGGTAGAAGTGAATGATGTAGAATTATTGAACAATCTTCCTCCAAATTCAGAACATACAATCGCTTTAGCAATTGGAATCGAATTCTACCAAGAGGTGAATACCGTTTTGTATCCATTAAAAAATGGAAGTTTTAATGCAGCACATTTAATCGAAATCAATTTACCATGATGACAATTGTAGTAGAACGAATGTATTATCCGAATGGTACAAATGGTAGCTTATTCATCAACGATAAGTTTATTTGTTATACGATCGAGTTACCATGGAAGGAGAACGAACCCCGCAATTCATGTATACCAGAAGGATGTTATGCAATCCAAAAGAGAAGCTCACCAAAATTTGGTCAACATTTTCTGATTACAAATGTACCCAATCGTTCATTGATTTTGATTCATCCTGCCAATCATGCAAAAACTGAATTACAAGGATGTATAGCTCCAGTAACCATATTAACAGGTGAAGGGAGAGGAGAGTTATCAAGAAAAGCATTTACAAAACTTAAAACTCTAGTAAATGATAAACTTGATCGTGATCAAAAAGTAAGTTTAAGGATTAAAAGTAAACAACATGACAATTATTAATCGCTTTACAGCACCTACACCTAAATTATTCCAACAACTACGAAATATAGGATTAACCTTAGCTGCAATTGGAGGTGTATTAATTGCTGCTCCTATAGCATTACCAGCAACATTAGTGACCATAGGAGGTTATTTGACCGTAGCAGGAGGAGTAATATCAGCTGTCAGTCAATTGACTGTAAATGACAAGAACCAAAGTAATGATGATGAATAATAGTAATACATCGTTAATTGTTGGAACGATAGGAGGAACAATGACAAGTTTGGTAGCGACCATTCAGTGGGAACAACTTGTTTATACGATTTGTATGGGAATAGTAGGAGCAATATGCAGTTATGGAACATCATATTTACTGCATAAGAAAAACAACCCTTACGACGAAGACTAAGCATTTGATTACAAGTGTGATTTGGAAATCTTATTTTATTGATGTAAATTTTAACATCATTCATTTAAGTTTCATTGAGGTAATGCTAATTATTACAGAAATGAAAAATAACGAATTACAAAGAATGGTGATTTATCCGAAAGATGTATCAATTATTACGGGAAAGGGGTATAGGCAAAGTCTACGCTTACTCAATAGAGCAAAGCAGATAATCGGTAAAGAGAAAAAAGACTTCCTAACTTTTGACGAATTTTTGATTGCTTTTAAGATGAAATCGTAAAACCAAAAATGAAAAAGGTTCTCAATTTTTTAATTGAAAACCTTTTTCTATATAATATAATTATTATAACTCTTATGTTATAAAACCATTTCCGGAATTTCTCCTTCAATAATTAATTTTCCTTCGGTTGCATTTTTGATGTCTTCTACGGAAATTCCAGGTGCTCGCTCCAATAATTTGAAACCACCTTTTGGTAAGACTTCTAAAACAGCTAATTCAGTAACAATTTTTTTGACACATTTTATTCCAGTCAAAGGAAGTGTACATTCTTTCAGAAGTTTAGATTCTCCTGCTTTGTTCACATGTTGCATTGCTACAATAATATTATCAGCCGAAGCCACTAAATCCATTGCGCCGCCCATTCCTTTCACCATTTTTCCAGGAATTTTCCAGTTGGCAATATCACCATTTTCTGAAACTTCCATTGCACCAAGAATTGTTAAATTGATTTTTCGTGCGCGAATCATTCCAAAACTCATCGCAGAATCAAAGAAGACTGAACCTGGTAAAGTTGTAATTGTTTGTTTACCCGCATTGATAAAATCAGGATCTTCTTCACCCTCGATAGGGAAAGGTCCCATTCCTAGCAATCCATTTTCTGATTGTAAAACAACATTTACATTTTCGGGAATATAATTGGCAACCAACGTAGGAATTCCAATCCCTAAATTCACATAAAATCCGTCTTGTACTTCTTTTGCAATACGTTTTGCAATTCCATTTTTATCTAACATTTTCTTTTATGATTTAGGTTGAACAGTTCTATTTTCGATACGTTTCTCGTATTTCGCACCTTGAATAATTCGATTGACATAAACACCAGGCGTATGAATTTGATTTGGATCTAATTCTCCAATTTCTACCAATTCTTCCACTTCGGCAATCGTAATTTTTCCACACATAGCAGCCGGATGATTGAAATTTGCCGTTGCACCACGGAAAACTAAATTCCCTGCAGTATCACCTTTCCACGCTTTTACAATTGCAAAATCAGGCTCGAAAGCATATTCTAATAAATATTCTTTTTCGATTCCGTAAAACGTGAATTTTCTGATTTCTTTTCCTTCAGCAACTTCAGTTCCAACTCCAGCAGGCGTAAAAATTGCAGGCATTCCATAACCAGCAGCCATTAAGCGAGTAGCTAAAGTTCCTTGCGGAATCAATTCAACTTCTAATTCACCTGAAAGCATTTGACGCTCAAATTCTGCATTTTCTCCAACATAAGAAGAAATCATCTTTTTGATTTGTCGTCCTTGTAATAATAATCCCAAACCAAAATCATCTACACCAGCATTATTACTGATACAGGTAAGATTATTGATTTTTTTGTCCACTAAACCTTGAATAAGATTTTCGGGAATTCCAGAAAGTCCAAAGCCTCCAACAGCCAGCGTCATTCCGCTTTCTACACCTTGTAGTGCTTCTTCGATGCTGTTTACTTTTTTGTTTATCATTTTTGTTGTGTTTGATCGTATAAATTCTATTGCTAAAGATAAATAAAATCGAATCATAATTCAATTAACCTACAAAAATCTTGGGTTAACCTCTAAAATTTAGTCGGATTAACATGATAAATTATATTTGTTTCAAGATAATATGAAGTATGATAAAGTTGTGTAAAGCCGAGAATCGAAATTTATTTGAGAATAAATACATCAGAATTAATGCATTAAATGATGATAATTCTATTTCTGATTTTGCTTTTATTGATGATGTTGCTGTGAATGGTCAAGGCACTTATCAAAAAGTGATTAAGGAAAGTGGTTATTTGATTTTGTTGCCTTTGATGAATAATATTCGCTTGAATATGAATGGTTTTAATTGGAAAATTGAAGTCAATCAATCGTTTATTTATTATTTAGAAAAAGGAACCATTATCGATATCGAAGGCGAATACAGCAACGATTATTCGTATTTCTATTCGTTGTTTTTGGTAAAAGAAAAACAGCAAATTGCTAAAATGATTGTTCCAATTGATTTTGAACGAGAAAATAGATTACAGAAAATTATTCGTCATGATTTGTTTAATGTCTTTTTGGGAAAATTTGATTTGAGAAGAGAATCAGAAATACCAATGAAAAAAGTTGAAAGAAATTGGTTGGTTATTTCGTTAACAGGAATTTTTGAGATTCATAATCGTTTAATCGAATCGAGAGATTTATTGGAAATTAAGTCAGATGAACACATCGAATTTGAATCGTTGAGCGAAAATTCTTTGTTAATGGTAATTGATTACTAATACTAAAAATACATAACAAAATGGAAAGAAAAGATTTTATCAAAAATAGTTTGGGTTTATTGGGTGCAAGTTTAATTGTTCCGAAAGTAATATCGTCTTGTTCTAGCGATGATGCAATAAATGATGTTTCGGCTTCAACAACAGAAGGTGGTACCAATCAATCGTGTACGGTTTGGCCAACAGAAACAGAAGGACCTTTTCCGACAAAAACTCCGTCGAGTTATATGAGAAGCGATGTAAAAGGCGACCGAACGGGTGTTGATGCAACGATAGAAATTGTGGTGCAAAATGCGAGTAACAATTGTTCTGCTGTAGAGGGAATTATCGTTGATATTTGGCATTGTGACAAAGATGGAAATTATTCTCAATATGGAGGAACGCAAATGCAACAAACCAATTATCAATCCTATAATTTCTTGAGAGGTAGACAAATCACCGATTCTGAAGGGAAAGTGAAATTTACAAGTATTTTTCCGGGATGGTATTCAGGTCGTGCAACGCATATTCATGTGCACATTTACAACGCAAATGGCGTTTCGATAAAAGTGACGCAAATTGCTTTTCCAGAAGGTACAAGTAGTGCAGTTGCAACGGTAAATTCGGCTTCGTCTTATGGTTATACAAAAGGTTTGACGGGTTATACGTACAATGCAAAGGATAATGTTTTTAGTGATGATAAAGAAGGGTTGCAAATAGCAACTGTTTCAGGAAGTTTGAGTGCGGGATACACCATTTCATCCAATATTAAAGTTTCAATTTAAAATAAAATGGAAAGAAAAGATTTTATAAAAAATAGTTTAGGACTATTAGGAGCAAGTTTAATTGTTCCAAAAGTGTTGATGAGTTGCAAAGACTCTACTGTTGTAAATGATTGTGAAGTATGGGCCTCTGAAACAGAAGGTCCATTTCCTACAAAAAAGCCAGAAGATTTTTTATCTAAAAATATAAAAGGCGATCGAACAGGAGTAGAGGCGACAATCAAAATTAATGTAACGAATGTTGATGAAAGCTGTCAACCATTAATAGGCGCGATTGTTGATATTTGGCATTGTGATAAAGATGGAAATTATTCGCAATATGGCGGAATGCGTATGCAACCAACCGACTATAAATCGTATAAATTTTTGAGAGGTAGACAAATAACCGATGAAAATGGAAATGTTGAATTTAATTCTATTTTCCCAGGTTGGTACGAAAGTCGTGCAACGCATATCCATGTTCATATTTACGATCAAAAAGGAAAATCATTAAAAGTAACGCAAATTGCTTTTCCTGAAGGTGAAAATTCTGCTGTAAAAATTGTAAATTCAGCCAAAGAATATGGTTATACAAAAGGTTTGAATGGTTATACGTACAATGAGAATGACAATGTTTTTTCGGATGATACAGACGGAAATCAATTGGCAAAAGTGAGCGGAAGTTTAGAAAAAGGATATACAATTGAGGCAAATATTGTAATTTCTACAGAAAATATAGATGAAGCGAAAGAGCCGATGGGCGGAGGGCCAGGAATGCCACCACCTCCAGATGGAATGCCTCCTTTTGATAGAAAACCAAAAGATGAAAACAATTAAAAAAGTTCAGTTTGCTTATCGTTTAGTGATTGACGCTTCGACAACGTCAATTTGGGAGAAATATGTTTTTGATGCGACGTACAAAGAATATTATTTGCAAGAGCAACTTTTTCAACAAGAAACGAATAAAGTAGAAACTTTTCGAGAATTATTGCGCCAAAATAAAAAAGCTGAGCAATTGCATTATTTGGTAGGAATGGCGACGATTCCGTATATCGAACAATTAGAAGGAAATTTGTATCAAATCACAGATAATTTGAACAAAACCCACCTTAATTTTGTAGATTTCGAGTTGGATATTATAAATTCATCTAATCAAAATCATGCAAATCACAAGGTTGCGCTTACATTTTATACCAAACAATATTTTTATTTTGGAGAGGTTAACAATCATTATTTAATTTCTTTGGATGAAGAGTTAAATGAAAATATAAAAACGTTGATGATTCCAAATAGACAACATTTTTCTATTGTTTCAATTGAATTACAAGATGAATAAAGTAAAAATTACAAAGAGAGAAATCGTTATTTTCAGTATAGTTTCAATTATTTTTCTGTTGATTCCATTTATTGCTGCGCCAAATTTTTCGAGCGATCAATCTATTTTCAAAACAGGTTTTTTCAAGCGAATGCTTTTTGAAAATATCTTATTGTTAGTGTTCTTTTTGGTGAATTATTTCGTGTTAATTCCAAAATTATATTTTCAGAAACGTTATTTTTTCTACATCGTTATTCTCATCATTTTCTTTTTTGTGGTGTATAAAGTTCCAGAATTTGCGTTTCATTTTAACAAAGTTCCACCAAAAATTCCGCCTTTTAATCGTTTTGAGTCTCGAAAACCGCCTCGTAATTTTATGATGTGGAGCCCGAAAATTATTATGTTTTCGATGATGGCGATTGTTTCGCTTTTTATTCGACAAAATAAACGTTTTCAGGAAATGAAAAATGAAAAACAATTGTCTGAAATTGCTTATTTAAGAGCACAAATCAATCCAAATTTTTTGTTCAATACGTTGAATAATATTTATGCTTTAACGCTTCAAAAGTCAGATTCTGCTTCGGATGCGGTGATGAAATTATCCAAAATGATGCGATTTGTAGTTTCAGATTCTTCCAAAGATTTTGTGCCTTTGCAACAAGATTTAGATTATATAAAGAATTATATTGAGTTGCAAAAATTGAGATTAACGAACAAAGAATCTGTTATTTTTGAGGTCGAAGGAAATTCTGCAGATTTAAGAATTTCGCCATTAATTTTAATTAATTTTATCGAAAATGCATTTAAATATGGTGTGATTGATGAAGCTTCGGAACCTGTCATTATTTCGATAAAAGTTGAGCAACAAACACTATTTTTGAACGTAGAAAATACCATTTCGAAAGAGGTAACTCCTGAAACTGAAAAAAGTGAAATTGGTTTGAAGAATACGAAAAAGAGGTTAGATTATTTTTATACAAATCATTATAAATTAACTATTCATAATGATTTATCTAAATTTATTGTTGAACTAAAAATTTTCTTGAATGATTAAAGTAATTGCGATAGATGACGAGCCTTTAGCATTAATGGTAATCGAAAATTATTGTTCGAGAAATGAACATGTCGAGTTAGTGAAAACATTCTCAAATTTGAAAGATGCACAGAAATATATCAATCAATTTCCAATCGATTTGATGTTTTTGGATATTCAGATTTCGCGTACGAATGGAATGGAATTTTACAAAAATTTAGAAAAGAAAATTCCTGTTATTTTTACTACGGCTTTTGCAGAATATGCGGTTGATGGTTTTAATGTTGCGGCGATAGATTATTTGTTGAAACCGATAGATTACGATAGATTTGAAGAAGCAGTGAATAAAGCGGTGCTGATTTTGGTGGATAAAAAACTGAATGAAGACAAAGAGTTTTTGACAATTCGAGCTGATTATAAACTGAATAAAATTGCGTACGATGATATCGATTTTATTGAAGGTTTGGACGATTATGTAAAAATTCATCTCGCAAACGGAAAACGAATTACTGCTCGAATATCGATGAAATCTATCTTAGAAAAACTGCCCGATCAACTTTTTGTCCGAGTTCATCGATCTTATATCGTTTCGATAAAAAAAGTGAAATCAATTCAAAATAAAGTCTTATATTTGAAAGACGAAGAAATTCCGATTGGTGAAACGTATAAAAATGTCATTCTAGAATTTTTCAAAATTTAAGAGGTTAAGAAAATGGAAAAAAAAGTGATTAGTCGATTTATCGTAAACATTTTTTTTTCCAATTTTTTTTTAATTCTACTTTCTATCGTGCTCAATATAGAGACGAATATCAAAATTGGTTTACCGTTTAATTCAATTGCGTATTACGCTTTTATTAGCACCATTACCGTATTGTTTTATTTGTATGCCTACAGAATTCCAAAATCTTTAAAATCATCAAGTAATCCAAGAACTCAGTTTTACATTACTCATCGTAAATCTGTTTGTATTTATACCGCTATTTTAGCCGTAATCGCTTTAGTTTCTGGAATTATTTTAGCGATAAATTGTTTACCGAATTACGAAATATTAACTTGGAAATGGTTGGCTGTTTTATTTTTTACGACAGTTTTATCCTTTGGTTATTATGATTTAAAATTAGGAATTTCATTACGTAAAACGATGTTGTTAAAACCATTTTTAATTGGCTGGACTTGGGCGATTACAACCGTTTTTTTACCTGTTTTATTTTTGATGTTGAAGAATGAAACGCATTATGTCATTGATGCAAAATTCTATTTTCTATTTTCTCAAACCTTTATGTATTGCGTTGTGAATGCGATTTTGTTTGATTTGAAAGATTATGAAGATGATAGCAACCGAAATTTAAAAACCTTTGTTGTAAAATATGGTTATCATTTTACGTTAAACCGCATTATTTTACCCTTAATATTTCTAGGATTTTTGAGTTTTGTAATCTTCGGAATATGTTATGGATTACCACTTCACCGCATATTGTTTATGTTAATTCCGATTGTTTTTTTAGCTATTTTCGCCTTTAAACTCAATCGTCCAAAAGCCATTTTATATTATTTAATTGCGATTGATGGAATGATTTTGTTGAAAGCAATTTGTGGAATTTTAAGCGTAATTTTATTCGAATAATGAATTACAATTTTATTGCGCCATATTATCATTCGTTGAGCCAGTTGATTTTTTTAAATCGTCAACATCAAGCTCATTTTGTGATTTTAAAATATTTGAAAAAGAATGATAAAATCTTGTGGGTTGGAGGAGGAGCGGGAAAATTTATCGCTGAAATAGAAAAGTTAAATCTAAAATTGGATATAGATTATGTTGATTTTTCTTCGAAAATGATTGATTTAGCGAAAATAGAAAAAACGTCGAATTTAAATATAAATTTTATTGTTGCGGATATTTTTGATTTCGAAACGGATAAAAAATATGATGTGGTGATGACTACTTTTTTGTTTGATCATTTTAATCAATCCAAAGCAGAAGAATTATTTAGTCAATTAAATTCGTATTTGAAAGTAGGAGGTTTGTGGTTTTATGTTGATTTTGTACAAAATCAGAAAGGTTGGCAAAAAAGTGTGACGAATGTGATGTTGAGCTTTTTTAGAATTGTTATTGGTTTGGATATTTCTCAATTGCCTAAAATGTATCAAAGTTTTCTACCCAATTTTAAAATCGTCGAACACAAATTCTTTTTCAAGAAATATATAGAAAGTATCGTTTATCAAAAGAAATAAAAAAAGCGATTCAATTTATTGAATCGCTTTTATTTTACATATAATCGGTGTCTAATTTACCTTTTTTGAACTGAATGATATTCATTTTATTCATTGCCCAAATGCATGGATACATTGGATCGAATTCCCATTTCTTAACTGCGAAATTAGGACGTCCGCCAAATTTATGGTGATTGTTATGTAAACATTCTCCCCACATTAACCAGTCAATCGGCATCAAGTTTGTCGAAGTATCTCCAACATCGTAATTACGGTAACCTAATTTGTGTGAAAACCAGTTGATGATTACACCATGTAGTGGGCTCATCAAAACTTGCATCGGAATGAATACAAAATACGTCCAAAGTGGAGCGTCAACAGCAACATAAATTAATATGTAAATGATTACCCAAGCTAAACGTACAGCATTATTTCCAGCAAATCTATCCCAAGAACGCCAAGAAGGAACACCTTTTTTGAATTTTTCTAAAACTTGTGTTTTATCGTGGTCAATTTCGTTGTAAACAATACGAGTTCTCCACATCATCGCAAAGAAATTTGGATCATATTGTGGCGAATGTGGATCCTTTTCTGTGTCTGCATACGCGTGGTGATGTCTGTGCATAACCCCGTATGTATAGGGACTTAGATAAGATGAACCTTGAAAAATCCACGCTAAAACGTGAAATATTTTTTCCCAAGCTCTTGACATCGTAAACATTGCATGTGATGCATATCGGTGATGAAAAAAAGTTTGGAAAAATAAAGAAGCATACCAATGTATAACAAAGATAATGATTACTGCTGTCATTACTAATTTTAAATTTTTACAAATATAATCGCTAGGATTGTGAATTCCACTAATTAAAATCATAGAACTCATAAAATTATTGATTATTTATAATGAAAAAATTTAATTTTTAATAGACTTTAATCAAATAAATTATCCATTTGTTAGTAAGGTTTTTACGTGTAAATATTTAATACTAAATGCATTGATTAAATAAATGTTAAAGTTACACACCTAAATAAGCAATTATTTCTCTTGCAATTGCTGCACCAGCTCTATTTGCACCCATTGAATGGGCAAGCCTTCTCTCACACGTTTATCTACAATTGCTACGGCTTCTTGCCCTAATTCTTCGGTGAATTTGTTATCTCTAAAATCGAGTTATCTTCTTTTTACCTATGTTGCATCGGTAGCTTTTGAGATTTCGTCTAATAATTGAACGACTTCCAATCACAACGATATCAACTTTGTAAAATAGTTCTGAATGATTCATTTTATAAAGCTAATTAAAAGTATTTGTAAAGTCATGTGAAGAAATCGTTTTATTTGGTTTTCTTCTGAATGCGATATGTAAATAGTGAAACTTTACATCCCCAAAGTTTTAGAATTTGAATTGCTTGTAAATGATTATCTTTTTCTTTTACAATTAATTGATCGGTAAATGAAGATATAAATTGAGCCCAATAATTGTGTTTAGCATCATTCAATAAAAAGTAGAAACCAGCATCTCCAAATTGTTTTCCGCTCGAATCTAAAATCAATTCATTCTCATGACTGACTCTAGGACTCATAATAACTGTTGCATTGCCTTTTGGTAAAGGAAAAACAGCTTTGATACAGGTTTTGCCAGAAGGAAGTGTACACGTCCCGTAAATTCCCGAATAAATAACTTTACCCGAAGTTTTGAATTTTCTCAACCAAATGGTATAAATAATTTCGTTGTTTTGCGGATGATTTAGTGTGGATATCCCCCTGAATTTTC
>NZ_DKSQ01000005.1:10424-10742 GCF_002472765.1 Empedobacter sp. UBA7252 | reverse complement strand
ACCTCACCCTTCTCTACTTTACACTTACAAGTTGCGCAAACACCACCTTTACAAGCATAAGGTAAATCAGCTCCGTTTTGTAAAGCCGCATCTAAGATTGTGTCGCCATTGTAACCCAAATCAATCTGTAAAGCTGTTGCATCTAATTTAATGGTAACTTTACTCATTGTATCGTTTGATTGTTTTACAGCTTTTTGACGCTCTACCTTTTTCGCTTCTGCAGATGCACTATAGAATAATTCGAAATGTAAATGTTTTACATCAACTCCTGCTTCTACAAAAGCGTCACGACCGCTTAAAATCATTTCTTCTGGTCCA
>NZ_DKSQ01000005.1:0-10349 GCF_002472765.1 Empedobacter sp. UBA7252 | reverse complement strand
AAAATCATTTCTTCTGGTCCACAAAGGAAAACTTCGCTTACTTCTTTTGGATCGATGATATTTTGCAAGAAATATTCAATTTTTGATTTATCAATACGACCACTCAAAATCTCAGCATCAGCCGTTTCACGACTCAAGATATTGTAAACGCTAATGCGTTCCATGTATCTATTTTTTAATGCTTCGATTTCTTCTTTAAAAATAATCGAACTTTTGTTTCTGTTTCCATATAACAGCACAAATTGACTGTTAGGTTCTGTTTGTAGAACTGTTTTGATAATCGAAAGTACTGGTGTAATTCCAGATCCCGCCACAATTCCTACATATAACTTTTTGTTGTCTTCGTGTACTTCTGTAAAGAAATTTCCTTGTGGAGTCATTACATCAAGAACATCGCCAACTTTGATTGTATCGTTAACAAATGTCGAGAAAATTCCATCCTCAATTTTCTTTACAGCAACTCTTAATTCATTATCCAAAGGACTTGAACAAATTGAGTAAGAACGTCTAATTTCTTCGTTATTGTGAAAATTCTTAAACGTTAAATATTGACCATGTTTGAATTTGAATTCTTGGTTTAATTCTTCTGGCACTTCAAATGTAACGGATACACAATCTGGTGTTTCCTTTTTTACATTTTTAACGCGTAATTGGTGAAAATTTATAGCCATATTATTTTTGAAATCCGTTAATTAATAGTGTCATTAAGTCATTTTCTAACTGCTCTGGTGAGATATCTCGTCCAGGTTTGTACCACAATTCTATCCAACGTAATGATGATAATAAAGTAAATAAAGCAACCGAAACATTCAAATCTTTAAATTCACCTGCTGCAATTCCTGCTTTGATAAGATTGGCGATTCTTTTTTCGTATCCTTTTCGAATTGTTTTATACAAATCCTTTTTCGTATCCGAAAGATTTTTCCAATCATTATTTGCAACAGAAACTTCGTTTGGCTCATCAATAATCATTCTGACATGCAATTGAATTAAATCTCTCAATTTCTGAACATTTGATTCGTTTGTATCTTCGATCGAGCTAATGTGAGAAACATATTGATTAGCAACTTTAAAACAAATCTCTTCTAAAATTTCGTCTTTCGAACGAATATGATTGTATAAACTTGCGGCTTCCATTCCAACCTTTTCAGCCAGTTCACGCATTGATGTTGCCGAATAACCTTTTTGTTTAAAGATTAAGGCAGCTTCTTGAATAATCAGTTCTTTTTTACTTTGTTTAGGCATATATTTATAAATGTCTGTTATCGATGATTCGGTTTAATTTTCCTCCTTCACTTTTCGGAAGTTCATCAACTTGATACAATTTAACATTCATTCCTAATCCAATATTGTCTCTAATTTTTTTGTGAATATTAGAGATTAATTTGCAACATGCATGATTAGATTCGTCGTTCAAATTATCACAAGTGAAACCTTGGCTTGCAAAATAGTCAGGATTAATTTCAAATCCAACTTCTACAGCATCCATATTTTTAGGTTTTGTTAAAACTACTTGATAATTTGGCGATAATTCTGGAAATTCTGGAATAAAATCAGCGATTTGTGTGTGAAAGAAATTTACACCTCTAATAATCATCATATCATCTGCACGACCAATAATTGGTCCCATTTTGATATGCGTTCTTTTCTTAGAATATTCGTACGTAAGGGTTGTGATATCTCCCGTCCAATAACGCACCAATGGTAAAGCTTCTTTTGTTAACGTTGTAATCACTAAAACTCCAGGTTGTCCATAAGGCACAGGCTCACCTGTTTTCTCGTCTACAATCTCTGGAAAGAAGTGGTCTTCCCAAATGTAAGATCCTGTTCCTTGCTCTTCATAATCTTCATTAGATACACCAGGTCCGATAATTTCGCTCAATCCATAGATATTAGAAGCTTTGATGTTTAAACTTCCTTCTACTTCTTGACGTAATGCTTCTGACCATGGTTCTGATCCTAAAATCGCAAACTTAAGATTTAAGCTTTCTAATGATTCGCCTCTTTTCTTGATTTCCTCAGCTACTGTTAATGCATACGATGGTGTTGCACAAATCGCATCAGCCTGAAAATCTTTCAACAACATGATTTGTTTTTCAGTATTTCCACCAGAAATAGGAATAACTGTCATTCCTAATTTTTCTGCTCCATAATGTAATCCCAAACCTCCAGTAAACAAACCATAACCATAGGCATTTTGTAATGTCATTCCTGGTTCGCATCCAGAAGCTGCTAAAGAACGTGCTACTACTTCTGAAAATAATTCGATGTCGTTTTTGGTATAACCTACAACTGTTGGTTTTCCTGTTGTGCCACTTGAACAATGTAAACGGATTACGTTGCTCTTTGGTTCTGCAAATAATCCGAACGGATAGTTCTCTCTTAAATGTGTTTTTTTGGTGAAAGGTAATTTGTGTAGATCTTCAACACCTTTGATGTCTTCTGGTTTTATTCCAGCTGCATCAAATGCTTCTTTGTAAAAAGGTACATTGTTGTACACTTTTTGTAACATATTTTGAAGTCTTTCGTTTTGAAGAACGCGCAATTTTTCAATTGGCATTTGTTCTATCTCGGGATTAAATATCATAATTTTTGCAGATTTTGATTTTTGATAACAACAAATTTAATCAAAAAATTAACATAAACTAACGAACGTTAGTTTTTTTGGTGTAAAATTTACAATTATAATTAACTATCACACTAATTAATAATATAAAACATTATTAATCAACACCTTTAACTTTTCTGCATTTGGTAACATTTCTGTTTCTAAAGTCGAATTTAATGGAATTGCTGGCATATCTTGCGCTCCTAACACACGAATTGGTGCATCTAAATACTCAAAACACTCTTCATTAATTAAGCCTGAAATGCTCTGTGCAAAAGAGTTTTGCTTCACTTCTTCTGTCAAAACAATACAACGATTATGTTTTTTTACACTATTAAAGATAGTTTCTTCATCTAACGGAACTAATGTTCGTAAATCGATTATTTCGACTTGATTAGGAAAATCTTTCGCAGCTTGTTTTGCCCAATACACTCCCATTCCGTATGTAATAATCGAAACAGAATTATGATTTTGAGAAGATTCAGCCGTTAAAACTTCACGTGCTTTACCAAAAGGCAATACATAATCTTCGTCCGGCTCAACTGTCGCAGCATCTTCTGTTCCTTTTATTTTACTCCAATACAACCCTTTGTGCTCTAGCATTACCACAGGATTTGGATCGTAATAAGCTGCTTTCATCAAACCTTTCAAATCCGCTCCAGTAGATGGATACGCAATTTTAATTCCTTTAATATTCGTCAAAACACTTTCTACAGAACTTGAATGATAAGGGCCTCCACTTCCGTACGCACCAATTGGCACACGTAAAATCATCGAAACAGGCCATTTACCATTCGATAAGTAATTAGAACGCGCTACTTCTGTAAACAATTGATTAAGACCTGGCCAAATATAATCTGCAAATTGCACCTCAACAATTGGTTTTAAGCCAACTGCAGACATTCCAACTGTAGATCCGATTATAAACGCTTCTTGAATTGGTGTATTAAATACACGATTTTTACCATATTGTTTTGCTAAAGTTGCTGCTTCACGAAAAACTCCGCCCAAACGCAATCCTACATCTTGTCCATATAATAAAGCTTCTGGATGTTCTGCCATCAATTCGCGAATCGCAAATAATGCAGAATCTACCATTACTGTTTTTTCTTTTCCTTCTGGTGAACGATTTCCTTTTTCTTCGTTAATCGGTGTTGGCGCAAAAACATGCGTATATAAATCTTCGGGATGAGGATCTTCTGCTTTTAACGCTTCTTGATATTCAGCCTGAACTTGTTCTTTTATCTTATTTTCAATTTCGATTAAATCAATTTCATCGAAACCTTCATTTAATAATGTATCCTTTAATTTTTCGTAAGGATCACGAGATTGTGCTTCCTCTAAATCATCTCTGTACCATTCTTTGCGAACGCCAGATGTATGATGATTCAATAAAGGAACTTTTGCATGAACCAAAATCGGACGACGTTCTGTACGAATAATTTCAATTGCACGTTGAATCGTTTCAAAAGAAGCCAAGAAATCCGTTCCATCAACCACAAAAACCTCTAAACCTTTGAAACCTTTCGCATAATGGGCGATATCCTGCGCACGAATTTCATCTGCCGATGCAGAAATATCCCATTCGTTATCTTGAACCAAATATAAAATTGGCAATTGTTTCAGTGCTGCCATTTGGAAAGCTTCTGCCACTTCGCCTTCTGTACAAGACGCATCTCCTAATGAACAAACCGCAATTGGTTTTACATCTTCGTCACAAAGACCTTCTAATTCTTTGTACTGCATTCCCATCGCAATTCCCGTTGTTGGAATCGCTTGCATTCCCGTTGCACTACTCTGATGTGGAATTTTCGGCATATTATCACGACGCAAACTTGGATGAGAATAATAGGTTCTTCCTCCAGAAAAAATATCGTCGCGTTTTGCTAATAATTGCAGCATCAATTCATAAGGCGTAATTCCGATTGATAGTAACATTGCATCGTCACGGTAATAAGCGCTTAAATAATCTTGTGGTAATAATTGTAATCCTGTTGCAATTTGAATTGCTTCGTGTCCACGCGCTGTTGCGTGTACATATTTGCTTGTTACAGCTTTATTTTCTTCGTATAATTCGGTTAAAGATTTTGCAGTAACCAATAATTCGTATGCTTGTTTAAGTAATGTTCTTGTTGATAATGTGGTTTCCATTCTGATTAAATTTGCGTGTTAACATCCCAATTCTCCATGTAATCTGAAATTCGTTTCAAGAAAACACCTCCCAAAGATCCGTCTATCACACGATGATCAAACGAAAGTGACAAATACATAAATTGTCTTGCTACGATAATATCTCCAAATTCAGTTTCTAAAACCGCAGGTTTTTTCTTGATCACACCAGTCGCTAAAATTGCCACTTCAGGTTGATTGATAATTGGCGTTCCCATCAAATTACCAAAAGTCCCCACATTACTTATTGTGAACGTTCCTCCACGAACATCATCTGGCGAAAGTTTATTATTTCTTGCTTTATCTACAATTGAATTTACACCTTTTGCTAAACCTTCTAAATTTAATTCATTGGCTTGATGAATAACAGGAACAATCAAATTATTGTTTGGTAAAGCCGTTGCAATTCCAATATTTATCTCATTGTGTTTGATTATTTTAGTCTCAGTCTCATCAACTGATACATTAATCATAGGAAAGTCTTTAATTGCTCGTACAACACAATCTACAATTAACGGCGTAAACGTTAATTTCTGTTTGTATTTTGCTTCAAAAGGAGCTTTATTTTCTTCGCGCCATTTCACAAAATTCGTTACATCAGGTTCAACATAAGCCGTCACATGAGGCGAAGTTTGTTTACTCTTTTTCATGTGTTTCGAAATCACTTGACGCATTTTATCCATCTCAATGATTTCATCTTTCGCTCCAAAAGAAGAACTTGAAACTATATTATTTTGACTTAAAGTATTACTTGAATTATTAGTTGTAAATGATTTATTTTGAATATAATTCATTACATCATTTTTCGAAATTCTTCCATCACGTCCAGAACCTTTTATTTGTGAAATATCAGTTGATTGAAGATTTTCTTTTTGAATAATACTTTTTACCAAAGGTGATAAAAATTGATTTGTATCGATTGAATTTATAGTTTGTGAAATTGTAACAGTTTCAATCTTTTTTTCTTCAACATTTTCAGTTTTTTGAGCTGATTGTTGTTGATTTTCTGAAAGCTCAATTAAAGCGAAAACTTCTCCAATTTTTATTTCATCTCCTTCATTAAATCTAAACTCAATAATCTTTCCAGCAGTTGTAGAAGACACATCAGAATCTACTTTATCCGTCGAAACTTCGGCAATTACCTCATCCTCTTGAATGAAATCGCCAACGTTTTTTGTAAAACGAACTAATTGTACAGACTCAACACTTTCTCCCAATTTTGGAATCGTTAGTTCTATATTCTTCATTTTATTTATTTGCAGTTTTGAGCGTTGAAGATAATGATTTTTTATAAAACTAATGAATGTTAGTTGAAATATTCATTGAAATTTTGCTTTTTTAGTGTAGCTATTACATTATCCAAAACTCAATTCTATTAAAACCTCATCACCAAACCAACTCCTGCTTGATTATTTTGATACACAGGAAAAACCATTGTTGCTATTTTTGACTCTTTATTCTTTGCAGAAAACCAATTGTTAATCGTAGGAAATAACCAATACGCCAATTCCGTCGATAAAATTCCTATTCCCGCTCCAGCAACAACATCTCCAACCCAATGGCGATTGTTGATAACACGATAAACACCTGTAAAAGCTGCCAAAGGATATCCAGCCAAACTCAACCAAAAATTAGAATCTTGATATTCTCGAAACATAAATTGAGCCGTAGAAAACGCATTCGCCGTATGTCCAGAAGGAAAAGAAAGATTGTTTGTACCATCGGGTCTTTCTTCTTGCACAGCGTGCTTTAACCCCATTACCAAACCTGTATTGATGATTTGAGAAGTTGCAAAAATTATTGTACGATCTCGTAAATTATGTTTCCCTTGAACGCCAGCCAAATTCAATCCATAAACCGCTGCTGCAGGTAAATATTGTGTATAATTATCAAATTTATTTCCTTTTGTTTTATCTTCTAAAATTTCGTTTTGAGTAGATTTATTTAAATTATCCAATGCTGGAATTGCCAAACTCAAACTTCCGTATGTAATTAAAGTCGCAGGAATAATCAACTTTTTGTCGTTGAAATGATAAACTTTATCTTCTGGATTAAATGTTTGCTTTGGAATAGAATCAAGTTGAATAGAATCGGTTTTAGTTTGCTGAATTGTATCTTGTGCATTTCCTTTTATCGAAAATATTGAAAGTAATACACAATTCATAACTATCGTTTTTGTTTTAATTTGGTTCATTTTCACATTCATTTTATTGAACAAATGTATTTGAAACCTCCTTACACAAAACTTAATATTTGATTAAGAAAAAAGCCATTAGAAATAATCCAATGGCTTTTAAAAATATCTATTTATAAATTTCCTCGACGTTCTTGTTCTCTTTCTAATGCTTCGAACAATGCTTTGAAATTACCTGCTCCAAACGATTGCGCTCCATGACGCTCGATAATTTCGTAGAATAATGTTGGACGATCTTCGACTGGTTTCGTAAAAATTTGTAACAAATAACCTTCTTCATCACAATCAACCAAAATTCCTAGATCTTGTAACTTCTTAATATCCTCATCAATTTCACCAACGCGCTCTGGAATCATATCGTAATAAGCCTCTGGTGGCGCTGATAAAAACTCAACTCCACGAGATTTAAGTTCTGTCACAGTTTTTACAATATCCTTAGTTGCAACTGCAATATGCTGCACTCCTTCTCCTTCGTAAAAATCTAAATATTCTTCTACTTGAGATTTCTTTTGACCTTCTGCAGGCTCATTAATAGGGAACTTTGAATAACCATTTCCGTTACTCATCACTTTCGACATTAATGCTGAATATTCTGTATTGATTTGTTTATCATCAAACGATAAAATATTTACAAATCCCATGACATCTTGGTACCAAGCAACCGCTTCGTTCATACGATTCCAACCCACATTACCAACGCAATGATCCACATACAATAAACCACAATCTGTTGGTTGATATGTTGATTCAGACTTCACATAGCCTGGCATAAAAGGACCTTCATAATTTTTACGTTCGATGAACATATGCACGGTTTCACCATATGTATAAATTCCAGACATTTTTACTTCACCAAACTCATCTGTAATCGTAGTTGGCTCCATATAAGGCTTCCCTCCACGTTTTGTTGTTTGCACAAAAGCATCATACGCATCATCTACCCAAAGTGCTAAAATTTTAACTCCATCACCATGTTTCATAGCATGTTGACAAATTGGAGAATCAGATTTTAAGCCAGATGTTAAAACTAAACGAATTTTCCCTTGTTGTAAAACATAAGAAGCTCTATCTCTCACTCCAGTTTCTGGGCCAGCATATGCAACTTCTTGAAATCCGAAAGCTGTTTTGTAATAATGTGCAGATTGTTTTGCATTACCAACATAAAATTCGATATAATCTGTTCCATTGATTGGAAGAAAATCTTGTGCTAATGCTATTTTTTCTGCAAATGTTTGTGTACTCATTTTATTGTGTTTTTTATTTTATTGTATTATGTAAAATGTATTGAGTTTTACTGTATATGATTTATTCAGTTTCTCTTGACTTAAAATATTTGATTTTCAATCAAGTTCATAATGACTTTTATAAAACCCTTTCTTAGATTATTCGACAAGCTCAGAATGACAATAAACTTAGAACTTAGAACTTAGAACTTAGAACTTAGAACTTAGAACAAAATTAAAATCTCTTAATAAAGCCAAGATTTATAATAATCTGGATCTTCTATTTCTAACGCTTGTTCGGTTAACATCAATGGTCTGAAAGGATCAATCATCACCGCTAATTCGTGTGTTTCTTTCGCTCCAATAGATTTTTCAACTGTTCCTGGATGTGGTCCATGCGGAATTCCTGCTGGATGTAATGTAATTTGCCCTTTCTCAACCGATTTTCTCGACATAAAATCTCCATCCACATAATATAAAATTTCATCAGAGTCTACATTACTATGGTTATAAGGAGCTGGAATCGCATTTGGATGATAATCGAAAAGACGTGGAACAAAACTACAAATCACAAAACCTGCACCTTCAAAAGTTTGATGAACAGGCGGTGGCTGATGAATACGACCTGTAATTGGCTCGAAATTATGAATAGAAAAAGCCCATGGATAATGATAACCATCCCAACCTACAAAATCAAAAGGATGAGTTCCATAAACATACGGATAAATTAATCCTTCTTTTTTGATCATAATCTTAAAATCTCCGTGTTCATCATTGGTTTCAAGATTTTGAGGACGTTTAATATCACGCTCACAAAAAGGTGAATGTTCCATTAATTGTCCAAAATGATTGCGATAACGACGAGGCGTTTCAACTGGACTAAATGATTCTGTAATAAATAGACGATTATTTGAATCATTAAAATTTAGCTGATAAATAATTCCGCGTGGAATCACTAAATAATCTCCATATTCAAATTCAATTTGTCCATAACCCGTTTTTAAAACTCCAGAACCTTCGTGAATAAAAATCACTTCATCCGCCATCGAATTTTTGTAGAAATAATCAGTCATCGACTCTTGTGGTGCAGCCAATGAAATATGCAAATCATTGTTTACCAAAACTGGCACACGAGATTCTAAATAATCTTTGGTTGGCTTTACTTTGAAACCTTTTAAAGATGTATGTTTTAAATGTTTTGCGCGAGCAATTTTTGGCTCTACCGAATAAGGTTCGCTAATCCCTTTTACCAAAGTTGGTGGATAACAGTGGTAAACATTGGAATACGTACTCGAAAATCCATGCGTAGAAACTAATTCTTCTGCATATAATTCTCCATTTGGTTTTCGGAATACCGTATGTCGCTTTTGTGGGAATTCTCCCAAATGATGATAAAGTGGCATATCGTATTTTGTTTGTTATTTTGATGAAAAGGGATATAGATGACGAGATTCGTCAACAAATAATCTGCAATATTCTAGTGTGAATATTGAGCAAATACAATTTTGGAAAGTAAAGCAGAAGTTTGCTTATTCATTCCAACAAATAAAGGTTTAATATTTTCTTTAATTGTTTGCATTTCTTTTCTGTGGCTATCTCAAAGATAGAAACATTTTTTGATTGTACAAAATACCTTACTAAAAAATGCTTTACAACAATTATTTTCAATATTTTTAAAAAACTACATATAACCCGTAGGGCATTATTGAACTAGATTAATTTTGAGATTATTTATGTTTCTTTATTGAGATACTGAATGGTTGTTAATACCGTTATTCTAGCTAAAATTCGCTGTTATATGAAAACGTATTACGTCAAGCGTAGAACGTAGCAAAAACCTATGCTTCTATTGTGGTTAGAAAAGATTATATATTCATTTTGGCTTGATCCAAAGCGAACCAAAAAAATCAAGTCCGTGCATACAAGTCGGTCAATAATTACTACTCACTAAATGCTTTAGAACATTCGCATAAGAAATGCGAACATAAATCATTGTTAACGCTCACTACGCCGAATTGACGCTCGACTCTTCAGCAATGACGGTTTTAAAATTCATTGTTAAAATGAATTTGAATATTGAAAAAGAATTAAGAAACTGGCATTAAAACTCACACGTTAAGAAAATGATTGAATAAAACGTAAAAAAGGTTTTAGC
>NZ_DKSQ01000072.1:6772-43102 GCF_002472765.1 Empedobacter sp. UBA7252 | reverse complement strand
AAACAAATTAATGAAATAGAAGATAGAATCTATCAGCTAATTTGTGAAGATGAACAACTTTACGATCATTATAAAAGAATACAATCAATCCCTGGAGTAGGAAAAGTTTTAGCATTTAATATGTTGATAAAAACAGATGGTTTTACAACTATAAATACGCCAAGACAAATGGCTTGTTATGCAGGAGTAGCTCCATTTGATTTTCAGTCTGGAACATCTATAAAACGAAGACCAAAAGTATCAACTATGGCAGATAAAGAGTTGAAAAAACTATTGCATTTAGCAGCTATGAGTGCTATTCGGTTAGAAAATGACTTGGCGATTTACTATCATCGAAAAGTTGAACAAGGTAAAAATAAAATGGCTGTTTTAAACGCTGTGAGAAACAAAATTATTCATCGGATTTATGCTCTAATTAAAAATCAAACTATTTATAAAAATAACTTGGTTTTGTCATAGAAATCAGAATGACAAAATTTGTTGTTAAAAGTGACAACGAATTTGAATTAGAAAAAGGATTTTGAAAAACTATATTCATTCATTTTTTATTCATGAGTTATTATTGTTTCAAATGAATATCTATAATTAAAATAGATTAAGCTATGAATAAAAAAGTTATAGAAAGATACTGCATTTAGAATGCTCAGGGAACGGTTTTCTTGGTGGCTGAGGTTCTTGAAGTCATACTTGCTCTAATTATTAGAACTAAACAATTTATTAAATCTAGTGTTCAATGTTTCAATATACGCTTGTTTAGTATCTTTATTTAAGAAGCTAATCTCCACAAAATCGATCCATTTTAGTCTAATTTTGATGAATCTTTTGTAAATAGATTCTACTGATTTATTAGGTATTTTTAATGTTTTCGCTAACTGATTGAAATCTTCTATTTTTAATCTATTTTTTTTACCATTAATTGTTAATGCAGATTCTTCCTTATCATCGGGAATTAATAACAGTGTATTCAATAAATCGTAAGCTGGAGATAATTGGTATTCATTGAAATCATTTTCGATTAATGAATAGTTTTTAAGATGCATATCAGCATTTGCAGTCAAGTAATTAAATAAAACAATTTCAAATAATTTTTGAGCTTCAAATCCACTATTTTTAGTTAGTTGATAGATTAATTTTCCGATTTTTTCTATTGATCCTCGATATTTATGTTCCGTTAAATTTTCAGTCAATTGACAAAAGTCTTCAACAGCAATTTTATCTTGATTTTTTCGATCAAATCGCTTTGTTAAATAAGCCAATTCACCTGATTTAAGCCGAATAAGTGTGTGTGTTGCTGTTTTTATTTTTACCAATTCCGCTAAATGCATGGTTAAGTCTTCATTTTCGGGTAAGTCGATATATTCTTTTGAAGCAGGTTTTAAAATATAATTTCCTTCAAGATCCACAATTGTAAATCTCGATTGTTTATTTATATCGCTTATAAGATTTAAAGATAATTTTGGCTGTACACCTGTAACTGCAACACTTTTTACAATCAACTCTTTTGCTAATTCTTCTAATTGTTTGCTGTCAAAATCAATTGAAGGAGGATTTATTGAACCAAATATTTTTTTAGAACATTTAGAATGAAAATCAATTTCATTTTCTGCTAATTCTTTGTAACAACTAAGGCATTTTATCATAATTCTTCATTATTTGAAATGATAGAAACAGCTCCAATACAATCTTTGCAAAGGGTTAATAATAAACCAAAACGATCTTTAGAATTTAATTTCCAATTTTTTACTGCAATATTCAAAAGCCAACCTTCTGGTATTAATCCATCAAAAAAAGGAAATAAAATTTTACTTTCATAAGAATCTTGTTGTTTTGGAAGCGTTAAACTAATTGGTTTCGATTCCAAATTATTCAAATATTCTTGATCGTATTTAAAAATATAACCATTTTCATTTTCAGAAATTGTTCCTGCAAATTGATTTTTATAATAGACTAAACCTTTTCTCATTGCTCAATTTTATCAATTACACCAACTTCAGAACCAAATAAAGCTAAAACTTGATTCACTTTATCTAATCTTACAGAAGGTTTTCCTTGTTCTAGTTCACGAATAAATCTTAAACCAACTCCAGCTCTCTCAGCTAATTCAGGTTGTGTAAGTTTTAATCTTTTTCTTTTCTGTTTGATAAATTCTGCAATTGATTGATTCATACTTATACCCTTTGAGGTATAAATATAGTCATAATTTTTGTTTTATACCCAATAAGGTATAAAATTTATATAAACGTAAGTATTATACCTTTTAGGGTACGGTCATTTCTTGGTGGCTGAGGTTCTCGAAGTCACACTTTTACGATATTTTCCTTTTTAGAACTCAGGGAACGATCTTTTGGTGGCTGAATTTTTTGAAGATAAAATTCTATTCTCGATACAATTTTTCTTCATTATTATTTCGAAAAATCACTCGAACTGACGAATTTTAATTAAGACGTATAACAAATGGATATAAACTAAATTTTAACCATACTGAAAACCTTTTCTTCTTGATAGTTTGATCTTTTCCCTTCGAGAGCCTAGGAACAGGTTTTTCTTGGTGGCTGAGGTTCACGAAGCCACATTTTTACGATCTATTCCCTTCGCATGTTTGATTTTTTCCTTCTAAAACCTCAGTGACCGTACTAAAAGCGAATTTGAATATTGGAAAAGAATGACGAAAACGGTATTAAAACACACACGTTAAGAAAATGTTTGAATGAAACTTAAAAAGGTATTAGCCCGTAGGGTTTTTAAAATCTTTAGAGAAATGAGAACATATTTAGTAGAGAGTTTTACAGCCAAGTCTTTTTTCGTTAGTTTTTTTGACTATTCCCCGAAGGGCATCTGAATACCTATAATTAAAATAGATAAGCTATGAATAAAAAAATGAAAGTAATAGATTTCTCGATACCTCAAATTAACAACGAGTTGAGGTTCTGAACATAATTACGTGAATAAGAGAATAATTAGTAGTTCTTTATTTATTACTTTTTGCTTGATCAAAAAGTAATCAAAAAATCAAGACTGCGATTTTCGACGTTCAATTACCATTTTACGCACTAAAAAGATTAAATGATTCGCTATCGCTCACTAATCTTTTTTACGCTTGTTTCAATGGATTGAAGCTCGTCTGCAAATCGTAAGTCGACTCTAAAATCCGTTGATAAAAGTGATAACGAATCTGAATTAGAAAAAAGGATTAGAAAAATCCGACGATTTAGAATCGAAATGCAATTTAACTCTAAATCATTGGAATAAAAAAAAGTTGGAGTGTCTGAGTGGAGCGAGTTGCCAACTTTATGTAAATAATTTAGCAAGTTGAATTACCTGAGCCATACCATGGCTCCTCCTTTTAATTTCAAATGTTTTTTTGGATGAGCTTCCCCGAAGGGTATATGAATACCGATAATTAAAATAGATAAGCTATGAATAAAAAAATGAAAGGAAGATATGACAGAAAAGAATATTCACCACATAGATACATAGAACCTGGATGTAGAAAATAAAGAGCAATAGAGAAGATAAATCTATTACACATAGTTAGTAGATCGCTATGTTTCAATTTGTTGAATTATACAATCTCTAAAAAAGTGACAAAAGATTTCTCGATACCTCGAAATGACATATTGAATGCGATTCTGAGACAAGCCCAGAATGACAGCTAGATGATAAGCTTTGATGAATATCATATGATAAAAAAGTATTTGAGATTTTTGAATTACGAATTAAATAGTTACTTATTTATTACAACTACTAAAAAGTCCAATAAACATATTGTCTATCGGACTTTTTATTGGAAGTTAGTTAGGGGAGTGCATATGACTCAATTTATTTGAATTGTTTTTAATGTCCGTGATCGCCAGAATTACTTAATTTAGCATTCACAAAAAACGCTCCTTTTACAACAATTTGTGCAGTTGGATCAATTTTATTTACGGTTGTAATAGCTGTGTAACCCATATCTGAAGAACCTTTTACAACCTCGATTTTTTCAAAGTTTATCGATGTTTCATTTTTATGTTCTTTGTTCTTTTCATTCGGATCTTTACTTTCTTCGTCTGTATGCTCTTCTACTTTTTTGTTTGTTTTGACAAAGATGTAAAATTTACCATCTGCTTCTACAATTGCTTCATTCGGAACAGCAGGTGTAGAGGAATTACTTAAGCTTACGGCTCCTGTAATATTCATTCCATTTATTAATCCACTTTTATTTCCTCGTACTTTGCTATGTACTGCTATGGTTTTACTTTCATTTTCGAAAGAAGAACCAATGCTGTAAACGACTGCTTCGTAACTGTTTCCTGGATTATTTGTTAATTCAAATTGAATGACCTGACCAACTTTCATTTTAGGTAAATCTTTCTCGAAAACTTGTAAGTCTAAGTGAATAGAACTATTATCAATGATTTCAGCGACAGGAGATGAGACATCTACATAACTTCCTATTTGCGCAATAATTTTACTTACTGTTCCACTAATTGGTGCTGTAATGACCATTCCATTTCTCAAATTTGCATTGGTTACTTTAGAAGGATTAATTCCCATCATTTGCAGTTGACGAGACAAAGATGCTTTTTGAGAACGTAATGTTTTCAATTCGGCAGAAGAATTCTGAAGGTTCTTTTTTGCACCTGCATCGTTATCAAACAATTCTTTTTGTCTTCTAAATTCTTGCTCTGCATAGGTAATTCGACTCAAAACAGTTAAGTATTGTTCTTGTGTTAGAATAAATTCTGGGTTTGAAATTGTCGCAATTACTTGTCCTTTTTTGACATATGAACCTTCCTGAATAGGTAATGTTTGTATTACTCCACCAAACATGGATGATACACTGGCCATATTACTGTTTGGAACATTCAAAAGTCCGTTTGCTTTAATCATAGCCGTTAGCTCTTTTACTTCAATAGTTCCCAGTTTTATACCAACAGCCTTCATCTGTTCTTCTGTTAGCGTAACAATTGTTTGTGGCGTTTCTTCGTGTTCAGCTTCTTTTTCTTCTGTGGGTTGTTCCGTTTTTGTTTCTTTGGTACAACTACTTAGAAATAATATGGTTAACATGCTATAGATAATGATCTTTATTTTTTTCATTTTATTGATTGATGATAGAATTAATATTGACAATAGTTTGATTGACTTGTTGTATCGATTCAAGATATTTTAATTGAATATCCGTTGCGGTTTGCAATGCAAAAAGATATTCAACATACGAGATTTCACCAGTTTTGTAACCTAATTGAGCTGCTTTTACAATTTTTTCTGCATTTGGAATAGCTTGGTTTACATAATATTCATACTGCTCCAAATCTTGCTGATATTGACTGGTTGCGTTTTCTAATTGAACTTTTAGTTGCTGTTTTTGAAAATTGGCTGTTTCTTGAATGGCTTGTTTATCATATTCCAATGCTTTGATTTTTGCTTTTGTAGCACCAAACGTTAATGGAATTGCTACACCAAGGTTTACTGAAGTAAAACGATCAAGGCCATTGTAATATCTTTCCACGCCATTTTTTTCGTGCATTCCAATCATCGATAAACTGTTTACACCAACTGAGAATTCTGGTAAACCTTCGGCTTTTACGACTTCTTTGTTTCGTTCTGTAATTTCCATCTGTTGGTAAAAAGCTTTGAGAGTAGGATTATTATCAATTGTAGAACCGTCTAAAATTCCACTCAATTTTAATGGAATATAATTCGTCTCTTTGGTAATTGTAAAACTCTCTTCGGTATTCAATAATACGTTTAGATTTTTGTACGCATTTGCTAAATACACTTTGTTTTGTTTCAACAGTAGGTTGATTTCTCCTTGTTGTGTTTCTGCCGAATTAATTTCGATTTTCTTAATATCACCCGCATTAAATCGAACCGAAGCAATTCGAATAAATTCTAAATAAAGTTTATTTAATTGTTCGAGTTGATCATGGTTATATTCAAAATATTCGATCTGATAGAAATAGGTTCTCACTTGTTTCAACAATTCGTTTGTTGTTACTTCTTTTTGTATCTTCTTGCTATTTACTTCTGATTCTAAAACTGCCTTTCGATGTTTAAAAATCGTTGGAAATGGAATACTTTGAGAAATGGATAAACCATAATCAAATTTTGGACTCGCATATTGCCCAAGTTGTGCTTCCACATTTAATTTTGGTAATTCATTTGCGGTTCCTTTTAAAGCTTCACTTGATGAAATACTTCGTTCATTTGCTTTGATTAATGGATTATTTTCAATTGCAATTTGTTGTGCTTCTTGAATATTAATTGAACGAGTTTGCGCTTGAATAGATTGTCCCATTAAAAACATTCCGATTACAAGAAATGGAAGTGTATTTTTTGAATTCAATTTTATTTTCGAAAGTTTTGAATTGAATATTAAATATAACATTGGTAATACAAATAAGGTTAAAAAAGTAGCTGTGATTAATCCTCCAATGACAACTGTTGCTAAAGGTTTTTGAACCTCGGCACCTGCGCCTGTGGAAATTGCCATTGGTAAAAATCCTAACGATGCAACTGTCGCTGTCATTAATACTGGTCGTAATCGGATATTGGTTCCTTCCATTATTCGTTTTAGAATATTTTTTTCTCCTTCTTTTTCTAATTGGTTGAATGTTCCAATTAAAACAATTCCGTTTAAAACAGCTACTCCGAACAAAGCAATAAAACCGATTCCGGCACTAATACTAAATGGCATATCGCGAATGATTAATGCAAAAATACCTCCGATTGCACTCATTGGAATTGCTGTGAAAATTAATGCAGCTTGTTTGAAGGAATGAAATGTGAAATACAATAACATAAAAATTAATAATAAGGAGATTGGTACTGCAATCATCAAACGTTGACTAGCTGCTTGTAGATTTTCGAACTGCCCTCCATAGGTGAAATAATAGCCAGAAGGCAATTTGATTTCGTTGTCTAATTTTGTCTGAATATCTTTTACAACTGATTGTACGTCGCGATCTTTTACGTTGAAACCAATTACAATTCTTCGTTTTCCTTCTTCGCGACTAATTTGTGAAGCGCCTAATTTATAACTCACATTTGCGACCTGAGAGATTGGAATTTGATTGCCAGAACTTGTAGGAATCATTAAATTGTTAATGTCATCAATGCTTTTTCGATGCACACTATCCAATCGAACAACCAAATCAAAGCGTCGTTCATTCTCGAAAACTTGTCCAGCTGTTTTTCCAGCAAATGCTGTACTCAACATATCATTTACATCTTGAATGTTTAATCCGTAATTTGCCATTCGGATTCGGTCATATTCAATATTAATCTGAGGCAAACCACTTACGCGTTCTACTTGGGGTACTGTAACACCTTCAACAGATTGAATTGCTTTTGAGGTTTTATCTGCATAATAAGACAACGAATCTAAATTCTCGCCAAAAATTTTGACTGCTACATCTTGTCGAATTCCTGTCATCAATTCATTAAAACGCATTTGAATTGGTTGATTTTTTTCAAAGAATACACCAGGAATAACCTCTAGTTTTTCCATCATTTCATCACCTAATTCTTCATAAGAAATTTTTCTTTTCCATTCGTCCTTTGGTTTTAGAACGATAATCATATCTGTTGCTTCAGGAGGCATAGGATCTGTAGGGACCTCAGCAGAACCTGTTTTGCCAACGACCATTTTTACTTCATCAAATTCTTTTAAAATTCGAGAAGCTTGCATGGATGTTTCTAAACTTTGGGTTAAGGAACTTCCTTGTGGTAAAATACAGTGAAAAGCAAAATCACCTTCTTGTAATTGTGGAATAAATTCTCCTCCCATATTCCTGAATTGAATAATTGATACTGCAAAAATTGCAACTGTAATACCAACTAACCAATATTTGATTCGGATTGCTTTTTCTAATAATGGTTCATAAACTTTATGGATTTTCACCATCATTTTATCTGAAAAAGAAGCTTTGAGAGTAGGCTTTTTTGATAAAAATAAAGCACTCATCATTGGGATGTACGTTAACGAAAGAATCAATGCACCTAGAATTGCAAAACCAACTGTTTTAGCCATTGGTGTAAACATTTTTCCTTCTACACCAACCAATGTAAGAATAGGAATGTACACAATAAGGATGATAATTTCCCCGAAAGCGGCTGAATTTCTAATTTTTGAAGCTGAAAGAAAAACCTCTTCATCCATTTCTTTTTGGGTTAATCGATGCGTTGATTTTCTAAGTCCAAGATGATGTAAAGTCGCTTCTACAATAATAACGGCTCCATCGACTATCAATCCAAAATCAATCGCTCCTAAACTCATTAAATTCGCACTTACACCAAAAACATTCATCATTCCTAATGCAAATAATAAGGATAGAGGAATTGCTGAAGCAACGATTAAACCAGCTCTTAGATTACCAAGAAAAATAACCAATACAAAAATGACAATTAATGCACCTTCGATCAGATTTTTTTCTACTGTTTTAATTGCACGATTTACTAAATTCGTTCGATCTAGGAAAGGCTCGATGACGATATCGTCTGGTAGTGATTTTTGAATTGTAGGTATTTTATCTTTAATTAGGTTAACCACTTCGTTAGAATTGGCTCCTTTTAACATCATTACAACACCTCCAACAGCATCTACTTCACCATTGTAGGTCATCGCTCCGTATCGTATGGCATGTCCTAGTCTTACATCAGCTACGTCTTTTATAAAAATAGGAACAGTTCCCGTCACATTTTTTATAGGAATTAATTTTACATCATCTAGAGAAGTTACCATTCCTATTCCTCGAATAAAGTAAGCATTTGGCTTCTTATCGATGTAAGCTCCTCCAGTATTTTGATTATTTTTTTCTAAGGCATCAAAAATATCTGATACACTAATTCCCATTGCGCGCAATCTATTCGGATCTAAAGCAACTTCGTATTCCTTTAATTCTCCACCAAAACTATTGATCTCAGCAACACCAGGCGTTCCGTTTAATTGTCTCCGAACAATCCAATCTTGCATTTCGCGCAATTGTTTTGAATTGTATTTTTTCTCACTTCCTTTTTTAGGATGTAAAATATATTGATAGACTTCTCCAAGACCAGTACTCACAGGTGATAATTCGGGAATGCCAACACCTTGCGGAATGTCTTCTTGTGCTTCTTTTAATTTTTCGTTGACTAATTGACGTGCAAAATAAATGTCAACATCTTCTTTAAACACTACCGTAATCACAGATAAACCAAAACGAGAAATACTTCTTGTTTCTTCTATATCAGGAATATTTGCAATACTTTGTTCAATTGGAAAAGTAACCAATTGTTCTACTTCTTGACCAGCTAGAGTAGGGCTGACCGTAATAATTTGGACTTGATTATTGGTGATATCTGGTACCGCATCTATTGGCAATTTTGTTGCACTCCATACGCCCCAGATAATCCATAAACCAGTCATAATTCCAATAACAATCTTGTTTTGGATACTAAATTTTATGATTTTATCTAACACAGATAATTTGATTAATTGCATTAACATTACCCACTTATTATCAAAATAAATGAGCACAGAAAAGTGTTGACTTCAATTTTTAATTAATTGAAATCAATGTGTAGACGAAAAATAGAAATCGTCTCGTTAAGCAATGTTTATTTTAGGAGGTTGCCAGATATCGGCATACAATTGGTTTTGAATTGTATTTTTTTTGAATTGTATTTTTTTTGAAGTATTTGATTCAAATACTTTTGGTGTTTTTAGTAATCGTGTGAATTTTATCGAAGAAATTGTTATTTGGCAACAATTACACGCACACAAAGGACTACATTTATCTTTATGATTAGGTGTTTCATTTTCACTATGTACCACAGAAGTTAGTGTTCCATTACTATTTGTATCCTGACAAGGAATAAATGATAGAACATTAACATATAAAGCGATTATGAAAATCATAAATTTCATTGTTACAAATATAAAAACATTTTTTGACTGTAATAATTTTATGATGTTAAGATATATTGAAAATTAAGATTGAGAATTTCTAAGTCCTAAAGAATTATTTGAAATGTAGTTTCGTGTTGATACAAATATAAACTTAAAAGATTGTCGATTCTCGAAATCTCTTTATTCATTAAAAATAAACGAATCAATTTTTATAATATAATTAATAACTATTTAATTTACATTCTATATAAAATAAATTGATTGATTGATAAAACAATTTGATTTTTAATTAATAAGACAAATTATTATATTTATGATATTTACAAAACAAAATAATAAACATAAAATAATCATTAATGGAAAATCAAGGAGGAGACATCTCAAAATGCCCATTTCACAATGGTAAAGTAGCGACAACACCTGTTGCTGGTGAAGGGACTCAAAATAAAGATTGGTGGCCTAATCAATTAAATGTTAGTATTCTTCGTCAACATTCGAACAAATCAAATCCAATGGGTGAAGATTTTAATTATGCAGAAGAATTTAAAAAATTAGATTTAGAAGCTGTAAAAGCAGATTTAAAAGCTTTGATGACGGATTCGCAAGATTGGTGGCCAGCAGATTTCGGTCATTACGGACCATTTTTTATTCGTATGGCTTGGCACAGTGCTGGAACTTATCGTGTACAAGATGGACGTGGAGGAGCAGGTGAAGGGCAACAACGTTTTGCGCCTCTTAATTCATGGCCAGATAACGTATCGTTGGATAAGGCTCGTCGCTTAATTTGGCCTATCAAACAAAAATATGGAAATAAAATTTCTTGGGCAGATTTAATCGTATTAACAGGAAATGTTGCGTTAGAATCAATGGGATTCAAGACACTTGGTTTCGCAGGTGGTCGTGCAGATGTTTGGGAGCCAAATATGGATGTGTATTGGGGATCTGAAAAAATATGGTTAGAACCAAGTGGAGGAGAAAATAGTCGTTATTCTGGAGATCGTGATTTAGAGAATCCGTTGGCTGCTGTACAAATGGGGTTAATTTATGTGAATCCTGAAGGACCAGATGGAAATCCTGATCCATTAGCTTCGGCTAGAGATATTCGTGATACGTTTGCGCGTATGGCGATGAATGACGAAGAAACTTTAGCATTGATAGCGGGTGGACATACATTTGGTAAAACGCATGGTGCTGCTTCGGCTGATCATGTTGGAGCTGATCCAGAATCGGCAGATTTAGAAATGCAAGGTTTGGGTTGGAAAAACTTGTACGGGACAGGAAATGCAGGTGATACCATTACATCTGGTCTTGAAGTAACGTGGACAAGTAAACCAACAGAATGGTCGAATTTATTCTTAAGCTATTTGTTCGGTTTTGAATGGGAATTAACGAAATCTCCTGCAGGTGCTCATCAATGGGTAGCAAAAGATGTAGGCGAAATTATTCCACATGCACATGATTCTTCAAAAAAAATAAGACCAACGATGTTGACTTCTGATATTGCGTTACGTACAGATCCAGCATATGAAAAAATTGGACGTCGTTTCTTAGAACATCCACAAGAATTTGAAGATGCTTTCCGTAAAGCATGGTTCAAGTTGACGCACCGTGATATGGGACCAGTTTCTCGTTATTTGGGTGCAGATGTGCCAAAAGAAGTGTTTATTTGGCAAGATCCGATTCCGGCTGTTACGCATGAATTAATTGATGAGGCTGATATTGCTGATTTGAAAGCGAAAATTTTAACTTCAGGATTATCTGTTTCAGAATTAGTTTCTACAGCTTGGGCTTCGGCTTCGTCTTTCCGTGGATCGGATAAACGTGGAGGAGCAAATGGTGCGCGTATTCGTTTGGAACCAATGAAAAATTGGGAAGGGAATAATCCAATTCAATTGAATAAAGTCTTAACAGTTTTAGAAAATATTCAACAAGAATTTAATTCAGCGAATTCTTCAAAACAAGTTTCGATTGCGGATTTAATTGTCTTAGGAGGAAATGCAGCGATTGAAAAAGCAGCAAAAGATGCCGGAAAAACAATTACTGTTCCGTTTGCAGCAGGTCGTGGAGATGCAACGCAAGAGGATACAGAAGTTGAATCTATAGCGTACTTAGAAACAATTGCAGATGGGGTTAAAAACTACCGCAAAAACACAAGAAGATTTGTTTCGACAGAAGAATTGGTGATTGATAAAGCACAATTGTTAACGTTGACTGCACCAGAATTAACTGTTTTAGTTGGTGGAATGCGTGCGATGAATGCGAATTATGATGGTTCGAAACATGGTATTTTCACAGATCGTCCAGGTCAGTTGACAAATGATTTCTTTGTGAATTTATTGGACATGGGTACTGTTTGGAAAGCGACAGATGAAACGAAAGAAATCTATATGGGATCTGATCGTAAAACTGGAGCACCAAAATGGACAGGAACTCGTGCGGACTTAGTATTCGGTTCAAATTCTGAATTACGTGCCGTAGCAGAAGTTTATGCACAAGAAGATGCTCAAGATAAATTTATCAACGATTTCGTTGCTGCTTGGAATAAAGTAATGAACGCAGATCGTTTTGATTTGAAATAAATATATGATTAAATAAAAAAAATGAGCGTCCATTGTGACGCTCATTTTTTTTATTTTTGCTTTACGCTTTGCTTAGAACGGATATCCAATGGCAATATTCAAAATTAAATTATCTTTTCGCCATGCTTTATCTCCGAAATCAATCTTATCAAATGTCCATCGATCATTTTTTTCATAATATGGGACACGAAGCGGTGTTGCTAAATCTAATCTTAAAATTAAGATATTAAAATCAAGACGTAATCCTAAACCTGCTCCAACTGCTATTTCGCTCATAAACTCTTTTGAAAACTTAGCACCTGGACGTGTTTCATCTTCGTTAATTAACCAAATGTTTCCAGCATCAACAAACAAGGCGAGATTAAGAAAGCTGAATAATTTTTGTCTAAATTCTGCATTTACTTCTAATTTAATATCACCCGATTGATCATAAAAGAAATTTGCATTTTGGTTACGTGGATCATAACTTCCTGGTCCTAATGTTCGCGCTCTAAATGCGCGAATACTGTTGCTTCCTCCGACAAAGAATTGTTTCGAGTAGGGAACAAATTCTGAATTTCCGTACGGATAAGCGATGCCACCAATAAATCGTGTGGCAATTGATGATTTATCTGAAAATTTATGATAAAAACGGAAGTCGTGTTCCATTTTTGCGTATTGACTAAATGGAATTTTGAAAATCTTTTTTTCCTTGTCTTTTTTTACATTTGCACCTGTAATCAAACCAGTTAAATTTCCCGCTAAATCGACAGATCCACGGTAGTAAAATGTGCTTTTTCGTGGTAACATCGTGGTTGTATACGTGTATGAATATTGTGGTCCAAAGATTAATTGTTTGTCCACTACACGTTTTAAACTTGGGTTGATGATATTTCCAATTGAATCGTAAATCTTGCTGTTATATTCATCTGTTACTTTTTCTGGAAACAATAAAGTCGCACTAAAAACTTTTAAATTGTGTTCTTTTTGAGCATTTTCTTTCCAAACATATCCAAATGACGTATTGAAATTATGAAGCGTATATAATCTCGATCTGTTTTGGTATTCGTAACCAATCTCAATATTGGTTCTCGGTACAAACGCACTTGACGAATGAAATTTGAAAGGTGCTACAATTCTTGGAATCGAAAGTTGCGTATTAAAACCAGCTCTAAAAATATTATTCGCATCTTTTTGTCCGCCCAATTGCATATCAAACGCACCATATAACGCCATTTTTAGTTGTTCCGCACCTTTGAAAATATTACGATGTGTCCAGTTTAAATTTAACTCACCACCACCATAATTCGCCGAGTTTGTTCGTCCTAAAACTTCTAATCTCAATGATTGGAATTCGCGTGGTGTTAAGGTATAATACACATCAAATTTATTGTTAATAGAATCAGAGATCACGAAATCATTTTTCACAAATTTGAATACACCCAAATTAATTAATCGATTTAGGGTTAAATTATGATCTGCTCGGTTATATAAATCCCCTGTTTGAAAGTATAATACACGATCAAAAACCTTTGGTTTAAAGTACTTTTTCGAATCCACCATGTAAAATCCATTTTGCTCATATTTCGCTAACGAATCGTTGTTCATGGGCATTTTATAGATTCCTTTTCGCGCTTCGCGAATGTTATAATCTGGGAAAACAATTACTTTGTCAATGCTATATTGTTGTTTGGCTTGTTCTGGTGTTTTATCTTTTAACTTTACAAAAAGTTCGACATCTTGCTTATTGGTAACCGTACTATCCGCTTGTACAATGATGTTATCGGGATGAAAATAATAGTAACCATTTTCTTTCAGACGTGCATCTATTCGTTCTCGTTCAGCTTTGATCACATCTAAATCGAAAGGTTGCTTATCTTTCAGTAACGTATTTGCTTGTGTTTTTTTAATTTCTTTGTTGACCGCTAAAGTGGTATCTTTTGGAAAATTAACTTGGTTGATGTAATAACGTTTGCGCGGTTGCAAAACATAATGTACTTCCGCTTTTTTGTTTTTACTTATTGTATCATCTTGTGCTTTGGCATTGAAAAATCCTTTGTTTTCTGAATAATTGACCAGAATTTTTTTATTGAATTCGATGTCTACATCTCCCAATAAAACAGGTTTTTCACCCACTTTATATTTTAACCAATATTTCAGTCCTTTTTGCTTTTTAGGTTCGCTGGTGATGTTGTAAATGTACAAACGCGGACGAAGTCCAAAAAAACTTGAATTAGGTTTTGGAATGATATTTTTTTCGAGATTATCTTTTAGTTCAGCTTTGTCGGCTTTGCTTAACGAGTCGCCTTCTATTGTTAATTTAGAGCCCGTGTAAAGCATTTCACCTTCTTTCAGAAAACGTGTATTGCTACAAGAAGAAATACCTAAAATAGAAATTGAACAAGTTATAAATTTGATATAGGTTAAAACTGATTTTTTCATGGTTTCACTTCTTGATTTTGTGTATTTCTATTTGCTCTGTTCGTTCTATTTTTTCTTCTTTTCTCGAAAATTTCTTTGAATTTATCGTAATCTAATGTGATGATAAATCCAACACCTGTTTCTACAATTTGTCCTTGTAATGCGACTTGGTATTCATCTTTTCGATAAGCTCTCAACATGTATCGACCATCACGAGATAAGCTATAATCAATTGTGATATCACCCGCAATATTAGTCATGTTTTCATTTTCTCGTGCATCACCATCTAATCCAAAATTACTTCCAACCGAAACTTTCAATCGGTCGTTTAGTAATCGTTTGCTCACGGCAACATTCAGATCAGTACGTGTGTTTTTAGATCCTGAAGAATAATCGTCTTGTGTATCTAATCCCAAATCGATATCAATTCCTTGGATTAAATCATCCGCCAAATTATTCAATTGTTGCGACAAAATATTACTTACACTTTGTAGCGCCATTGTTTCTGCAGAAACACTTGTTTTACTTTCGAATGGATTTTCGCCAATAAAACGATTCAATAATAACAAGGCAAATACTTGCTTGTTCATTTCGGCTTCATCATTTTTCAACTGATCCAATTTCAATTGTGTATTTTCGATCACCGCAGTTGCAATGGAAGGATTCTCTTTATCCATTGAAATATTGAATTTAATATCAGGTTTTAATAATTCACCTTTCAAAATTAACTCGGTATTAAACGGAATTCGTTGTTTGTACATGTTCATTTCAGAAGAAGAATAGCCCGAAATTTGTTGTTCGATTAAATCAATAGGAGCGGCTTTTGTTTTGTAAATCGCCGTAATGTCTAAATTGGCTGTAGTTGGCTCACCAGTCCATGTAATGCTACTTCCTTTCTGAATATCAAAACGACGTTTTAACAAGCTCACCGAAAGTTCGTACGCACCTTTTTCTACTTGATAAACGCCAACCAACGTCATTTTTCCTGAAGGATCCATTCCGCCTGTTAATTCGGCTTCACCTTGTATTTCTACAAAATCTCCGTTTGCTTTGTCGATGATAATTGATGTCTTGGCTTCTTTGCTAATTTCAATATTGACACTTACATCTAACCCTTTTATTTTAGATTCGGCTATTAATTCATCTGTTTTAATTGTTTCTTGAAGCGCCACTTGATCTTGATCGATGAATTCGACAATTCCTTCTCGCTCTTGTAAAGAAGGCGAGGATTGAGGTAAAACAAATGTAAAATTCGTGTCATCAGTTACGGTTAAAATTCCGTTTACTTTAGGTAAATCTAAATCACCTTTTATCGTTAAGTTTGCATTGACAGCTAACTTTCCATACATAATCGCATCGTTCGATTTTTCTGAATTTACCACATTGAAATCTCGTGCATTTGCTGTTAAATTGAAGGCGAAGTCACGGTAAGTTTCCGTTAAAATTTCTCCTCTTATCGTTAATGAATTGCCATCGTTGTCATTAATTTTGAATCGATTGAACTCAATTCCTTTGTTCGTGAAATCAATTGCGTCATCAATTTTTCTGAAATTACTTCCTGTTTCAGCAATCGTTAAACCAACTTGATTAAATTTGACTTGACCTAAAATGCTCGGTTTATCCATTGTTCCAACGATTTTTAGATTTCCAGAAATATAACCTTCTGTATCTTTGATTCGATTCATTGTAAATCCTTGCACTGATTTCATTTCTAATCGATTGATATCTAAAGCTAAATCAAGCGCACTTTCTTTGGTATTATAATCTCCAAAAATCTTCATGTTGTTGCTGTTTCCATCTAAGGTAATATCAGCGTTAATCATGGTTGGAGAAGTGTTTTGTACTTTTGCTATAATATTTCCAATAGGATTTCCGAAAGCTTTTAAATCTGAAACGGTCAAATCAGCATTGAAGGTCATTTCTTTGTTTAAATCTCTAATTTGAGCTGTTCCATTGATTATTCCTTCGGCAGGTAAATCATCTTTTTTAATGATTTCTGCAATGGTTTCAATTTTGAAATCTTTGATGGTAATATTCAGCGGACTTGTTCCTTTTTCCGATTCAGATTGCAATAAAATTTGACTTCCATTGTTCATCAAACTGAAATTATTCGCCACAATTCCATCTTTTCTCAACTGAATTAAATTTCCTTCACCAACTTGCCATTGATCGTAGTTTAAGACCAATCCATTCGGATTAAGACTAATTTCCGTGATATCGTTTAGCGTTTTTAGATTTCCAGCCACCAAAAATTGTGTTGCATCTTTCGCATCCTTTGTCGAAACGTTATAATTGATCACATTATTTGTAATATCACCATTCAAATCAATTTTTTGTAATTGAAAACTTTCACTTTTTAATGCATCCACATTCAACGAATACAACAAGGATTCATCTTGGTTGGATAGTTTTATCAATCCATTGTTAATCGTATTTGTTCCGTACGTTAAATTCGGAATTTTTCCATCAACATTGATTTGTTTTGAATCGGCATTATAAGTTGCGTCAAGTGTTATGGTTTCGAAGCTTTTCAAATCGGGAACAAATCTTCGAATCAACTCATCATCTTTAATTTTTGCATTCAAAGTAAAGAATTGATGAGGTTCTATTTTTTCGTCTTTATTTGGTTTCTGAAATTCATAATATTGGTTAATTGTTGAAGTTATCGAACCAAAAATTTGTGTCAATTTAAATTTTCCTTTCATATCCAAATCGGCCAATTGTGAAGTCAAACTAATTTGATTTGAATCAGCAGTTGAAGTCGCAATCAAGCTTACTTCTTGCATTGGAAAAATATCTTTTGTATTGGATAATGCAAAGTTTTTTAGATATAAAGAACCATTTAAATAATCTGGATTTAAATCAGCGAAATTGGCATCAATTTCTCCTGCAACAATCATCGGTTCGTTGTAAAAACCAAGTTTTTGAACATCTAATTTGACAATATTTCCGTTCAATTTTACATCAGATAAATCCTTTTTGTACACACCAGAAGCCGTCAAATTAAGATTCGCGTTTGGATCTTTTGATAAAATATGTGCATCAAATACTCCATGATTCACTTTTGCATCGAGTGTAATATTTTGATAAGTATATTTATTGTAATAAGCTGATGAAACGGTTCCTGAAAGTTTTGTAACCATTTTTTCTGGGTTGAAACTTGTTCCAATAGCATTAATTTTTCCTGTTATTTTGCCTAAATCCTTGTTGCTAATAAGCGTTCCAATATCCAAATTTTGTAGGTCTGCTTTGACATTATATTTCTCGGCATCCTTTTTTTGCATGTCCACAATTGCATCAATTTTCGCATTTCCCAACGTAGAATTTATTGCCAATTGTGTATTGATGATTTCGGTTGTTCCTTTCGCTTTTCCTTTGACAGAAAGCTTTGAAGGAATTCTAATGTTAGTTGGAATAGTATTTTTCGGAATTAAATTGTATATCGTTTTAGAAGATGTTGAGAAGTTTTTGATGTTCAAATCATAAAATAAATTCTTTGGATTCATCGCATTTTTCACTCTTCCAGAAGCCGAAAGTTGCAAATCATCTAAACCAGAAACTTGGAGATTATTAATCAATAAATCGTTTACTTTTCCTTTTACATTGGTGTTAACACTCAGAATGGCGTTTGGATATTTGTCGAAAGGCGTCGTATTTCTAAGCGTTGGAGCAAGATTTAAAATATCTGCCAAACCAATTTTTGAGTTTTTGATATTCGCATTAACCAAAACATTTTCTGGATGAGAAGTTAACTCATTAATCGTATTGTAGTGCAAAATAACTTCGTCACGAAGAACAGTTCTTGGTGTTTGTAAATAGAGGTTTTTCAGATACGCTTGTGTGTCTGCGTACAAGAAATTTGTTGTTAATTTCTGAATATTCAATCCTCTTGATTCTTTTATTTCAGCACTTTTTACTTGTCCAGCAAATGTGTTATTTTTCATTTCGAAATCGCGCAAATCAAGATTTAATTTAGAAAAATCCAAATGATTAAAATCCATTCCTTGAGCCGTTCGACGTTCAGCAGTATTGTTGTATTTTACTTTTACATTTTCTAATTTCGTTTCGTTCAAAACCAAATTCATTGGGGTTGAAGAAGTAGACGAATTCGAAGTAGAATTCTTTGAAGAAAGGAATAAATTCGCTTCGATATCAGCGTCTTTCAACAAAATATTTTCGATGTCGAAAATTGAATTTTCAAGATCAAGTTTATTGACTTTCGTTTCAAATTCGTTTAGGTTAATTTTGGCAAAAGTTTTCGAATTTTCGTCACCATAATTAACTTTGATATCATTCAAATTAATCTTACTCAACCCAATTTGCAATGGAGTTTGTTTTGCAGTTGGATCAATTTTATCCACATTATTTTCTTGGATTTTATTAACCATTTTTTGATTAAAATCAACCAACAAACCATTCACTAAAATATCATCAACCGCATAAGAATTTTGTTGTAAATCAAGTTTTTTAACACGCGTTTTGAAATCTTTGAATTTGACTTTAGCAAACATTCCAGAAATATCATCGCCATAATCGATATCAAAATTGGTTAAATTAAATCCGTTCAATTCAATTTTCATTGGCTTTTGATCATTCAAAGAATCGACTTTTTCTTCTACTTTTTTCGCAACTTCTTTTACAATATCTTGTTTCAATTTTAGCTTTAAACCGTCTAAATTGATATCGCTAATTCCATACGAATTTTGTTCTAAATCGAATTTTTTGACACGCGTATCAAATGAATTTAGATGAAGTTTGATGTTATTTGCCGCTTGCTGATCATTGAACGAAACATAAATATCATTCAGTTTTATTTTATCTAACGAAATGATAAATGGCTTTGAAGGACTTTCGTCTTTTTCGTCTGTTACAAAAGCATTGATAATATAATCGAAATTGAATTTCCCATCTGGTTTACGTATAACATTGGCATGAACGCCACTCAAATCAATAGATTTTATATCTGCTTTACTTTTGGTTAATTGCCAAATATCCAAACCAACATCAAACTTTTTGACCGATAAAAGCGTGTCAACATCTTGTCCTTGTAAGTAGAGATTTTCCATCACCAAACTATTTGGAAAATCGACATAAACACGGTCTAATTGTACTTTTGTATGTATTTTATTTTCGAGGTAATTGACTAATTTATTTTTTACAAAATTTTGTACAGTAGGTAACTGTAAACTAAAAATTGCAATTGTCACCAATAAAAATATTGATAAAAGTGTAAGAGAGAAGTATTTGAGTATTTTTTTTACATTGAATTTCAATTGGTTAGATTTTATTTGTTTTATTGGAATTAAGATACAAATTTTCTACAAGGATAATACCAAAAATGTACTTTTTCATACATCGTTTTACCATTTTTGGAAACGATTACAACTCCATTAAAAGGAAATGAATGTTTTGAACGGATAATTTTTTCGAAGTCGAGTTTTAATTGTGCGTTTTTTTGCGCAAAAATTGGTTGACAAATAAGATAAATTAATCCTAAAGTCAAGATTTTTAGAAGAGTTTTCATTTTTATGTTTTGGTTAATGTAAAAGTAAAATATAATCTGTTTTGAAATTGATAATATTTTAAAATTCTCTTAAAACTTTTTAATTTTCATTGGTAAAACCAATATTCTTTTATTAAATTTGAGTCAAACAATTGAAGCTATGAGAAGAATTTTTTTTGAAAAAGATAGCCACAAAGACTACTTATTTGTTATAATTGATCACGAAAGAGAATTGGATCAAATTTATAAAGTAGATAATTTTACTGACGAAACTGGACGTGAATATGTGTACACCTTGATTGGAGAACGCAAAAAACTGAATGCAGATTTGTTGAAACCACATGTTGTTGCGCTAGAGAATGGGAGTTACACGAATTACAATGGAGAGGGAATTGTAACAGATTGTCATGCGTGTTTAGAAAGTATTGTGGATAATAGAGGATTGAATAGAGAACAAGAAATATTTGTTTATGTTCGAAATAAATAGAAATTACAAAAGGCTTTGAAATTTTACTCAAAGCCTTTTTTTATGAGATTTCAATTTGATTGAAAATTAATTTTTGAACGACTTCATCCAAATGTTCTTTGTGTTTTGCGACATAATCATTGGCAACGTCCAATAATGTTTTAATGTTGCTGTTGGAAACATTTCCTAAATCCAATGCAGATTCTGGAATTTCAGGATTAAATCGATAATAATTTTGTTGATATTTTGGCTTCAATAAAGCGAACATGCTTCTCATTTCCTGATCGACCATATCAACGCCAGTCGAAATAAAAATGTCTACCAAAGGATCTACCCATTTCGATTTTGAAATTCCTGTTAAATGTTCGTGTTTATATGATTTTGCACGTGAACCATTTCCGAGAGAAATGATAATAAATTCTTGTAAAGGTGCTGTTCCATTATATTTTAATTCATCTTTGAAATATTTATTAAAATTTATTTTTTGCGTTTCGATAAAGCCAACAAAAGTTGGATTGTTTGCAAAAACACCACCATCAATGCAACTAAATTCTTGATCAGCGAATGATTTTATTTTTGCAGGTTCAAAATAAGTTGGCGCAGCTGATGAAGCACGGCAAATATCTTTTACATAGAAATTTCGGAAAGGAGAGATTCCATCAATCGAATTGAAAATTTTTGGTTTTTGATGCTCAGTATCATAAGAAACTATCGCGCAAGGACGAATCAAATCTTTTAACTCTGTATCTCCAAAAACGATTTTTAATTGCTCTTCCAATACAAGTGTTGGTAAATTATCTTTTAGCACACTCAACGGATTATTGAGAATTGTCCAAAATGTTTTTGAGAAGATATTTTTCCCTTCACCTAAATAAATATTCAGTGCATCTGTGATCGAGTGTTTTGCTCTTTTTGGATTTTCGGTAGAAGGAGATAATAACAAAGAAGCGATTAAAGCGCCAGTACTTGTACCTGCAATAAAATCGACATAATCGCCTATTTTGGCATTTTCGTCATGAATTTCCTTTAATTTATCTTCGATGTATTTTAAAATGACACAAGATATAATTCCTCTAATTCCGCCTCCATCCAAAGAAAGTAAGACAATTTTTTTCTCTTTAAATTCCATTTTTGATGTTCTATTGTTTAAAGTTAAACTTTTCCTTTTAAATATTCTTTATTTTTACACTTGATAATTTGTTTCAAAATGACCAAAAAACTTTTCCCAACATACGATATCTGTAATCTGAATACCGAAAAAAATAGCAATGAGTTGTTTTCCATCGATCATTTTAGAGGTTATGTTGATAGTAATCCTCATTTGCAGGAAGTTCACAGTCATAATTATTACCATTTGGTCTATTTTACAGAAGGTAGTGGCGAACATTTGATCGATTTTGAAAAGTTTGAGGCTAAATCTGGGACAATGTATTTTATGAAACCTGGACAGGTGCACCAATGGTATTTTAAGGAAAAATATGATGGGTTTGTAGTGAATTTTTTCGATAATTTTTTTGATTGGATTGGAATTAATTCTTCCATTTTACAGAAATTTAGATTTTTACAATCTATTTTGGTGAAAGATCATGTGGTTGAAATTTCGCCAGATTTACAAGAAAAAATTGCAAGTTATTTTGAAGAAATGATAAATGAAAATCAAAAAAATAATCAATTCTCGAATTTAAAAATTGGTTTTCATTTGATGAGTTTATTCATTGATATTGAACGAAGTTTAGAAGCGGTAAAAATTAAAACAAGTGATTATCAATCGGTATTGTTGAATAATTTTCAGGAGCTTATCGATCAAAATTTTAAGAACAAAAAACTACCAAAAGAATATGCCGAATTGTTGTACATCACGCCCAATCATTTGAATGCGCTTTGTAAAGATATTTTGGGTAATTCGGCAGGAGAGTTGATCAGAAGTCGTGTGGTATTAGAAGCAAAACGTTTGCTAGTTAATAAAGAAATTTCGGTGACTGAAATAGCTTATTTACTTAATTTTCAGGATGCATCTTATTTTGTGAAATTCTTTAAGAAATATACTGAATTTACGCCAGAACAATTTCGAAAACAATATTACGCTTAGATTAATTATTATTATATCGAATAGGAATATTAAAATAGATTTTTAAAGGATTTTCGTTAATTAATTAAAGCAGGTTTTATTTTGGATAATCTTTCTTCAACATCATGACTCAATTTCATGTTAAAACATTCTACGTAATTATCTGTTTTTTCTTCACATCTTGGATAAATTGCGAACTGAGTCACATTTTTATTGTGTATATTTTTTGTAAAAAAGTAAAAGTACAAATAGAAAATACTAGTAGCTTTAGTAAGTTTTTCATAAGTAGGTAGTTTAGATGTATATTAGTAAATCTTTATGAATTAATGATTTATATCAATCCGTAAATACTACCATAAATACCATAAATAGTGCCAGATTCTAGAGGTGTTCTGGTGGTAAATTTGTATACTAATATCAAGAGTAATATGAACGAGTTGAACAAAACTGATTTTGAGAATAATTTAGCTGCAGAAAATGAGAAATTTAGAACTGAAGTAGCGACGTTTACAAAGTCAGGAACCCGAAAATGGGTGTATGCAAAGAAACCATCGGGAAAATTTACAAATTATAGGACAGTTGTATACTCTATATTGCTGATTCTATTAGTTGTTATTCCTTTTATAAAACTACCAAATGGTAACCCCATCTTTAAATTTGATGTTTTTAATACAAATTTTATCTTATTTGGTTATCCATTTTTTACAACAGATTTTTTCTTACTTGCTTTTGGTATGATTGTAAGTGTGGTTTTCGTCATACTTTTTACATCTGTTTATGGAAGACTTTTCTGTGGATGGGTTTGTCCTCAAACTATTTTTTTAGAAGGAGTATTTAGAAGAATAGAATTTTGGATAGAAGGAGATCGAAATAAACAAATACGATTGGATAAACAAGATTGGAATGAAGAGAAAATTCTGAAAAGAGGAGGTAAATGGTTTGTCTTTTATATTGTTTCGTTTTTAGCAACAAACATTCTTTTTTCTTATATAATAGGAATGGATGTCTTGATACAAATGTATAAAGAAGGTCCTACTGAACATGGTGGGAAGTTTTTAGGATTATTTATTTTTAGTGTATTATTTTATTTCGTATTTGCGTGGTTTCGTGAACAAGTATGTACATTGGTTTGTCCTTATGGGCGTTTACAAGGGGTTTTACTTGATAAAAAAACAATGCAGGTTTCTTATGATTATCTTCGAGGAGAAGGAAAAAATGGTCGAAGCAAATTTAGAAAAGGTGAAGATCGCGTTGCTGTTGGAAAAGGAGATTGTATCGACTGTGGACAATGTATCGCGGTTTGTCCTACAGGAATTGACATCAGAAATGGTTCTCAATTAGAATGTATCAACTGTACAGCATGTATGGATGCTTGTGATGAAATAATGGTAAAAATTAATTTACCTACAGGTTTAATAAAATATGCATCAGAAGAAAATATTGCACAAGGAAAACCATTTAGAATAAACGGACGATCAATTGTTTTTTCACTCATTTTAGTCGCAATGATTTCTGCTATGACAATTTTTATGTTGAATAGAAGTGATGTTGAAGTGAAATTTCTACAAGTTCCAGGAAAAGATTATGTCGTAGAAGGAGATTATATCATCAATACAATGCAATATAGTTTGATGAATAAAACGAACAAGCCTTATAAATTGGTGGTGAACGTAAATGGTTTTAAAGGTGGAAAAACTGTGTTATTGGTAGAACCTGATAAATTTATAAAGATAGACGAAGGTGAATTAAAACAAGGTTTAATCGATATTAAAATACCAAAAAGTGAACTTAAATCTTATAAAGTACCAGTTATTTTAGAATTGAAAGATTTGAATGGAGAAACCATCGATCATTATACGATTAGTTTTATGGCGCCTTTTTAGTTAAATAACAAAAAACGTCTTACATTATGTAAGACGTTTTTATTTTGATTATTCTTATCGAGATTATTTCTTTCTCAATACTTCGTTTTCAAATTTGACACCATTCCAACCGTTCTGCATAAATTGACGAATGTTGTTGTGGTCTGTTCCTTCTGGCGTATCTAAAACAGCTTGATAATGTTCGGCAAATAATTTCAAGGTATCATCTTCAGAAAAATTATTCAATTTTGCGAACGCAAAAACTTTAGCACTTCCTTGATTTTGATCAGCAGCATTTTCCTGATTTCCATTTACAAAAGCAGAAGCAGTATAAGTATAATTTTCTTCAATATGCGCGATAACATCCGCAAAATTAGCTTCGTTTTGGTTTAATTTTTCTAAAATCATTGAATCTTTTTGTCAAAAATAAGAACTTATTTTGAATACAATAAATCATTAAGTATGTTAATTTTTTTATGCGTTCAAATACTTAACGAATGTTTAACAACTTTCTGTCTATTAATTAATTAGATTTATAATTATTAACCAAATAAAAATAAATTTTATGTTTGAAAGAAGGCAATTTAATTATGAAACGTCAAGTGTTGCACTACGTGAACTTGCGGAAAAAGGATATCAAGAAGATTTTAATTTATTAGAAAGTGATTTGATTGATCATCCGCACGATTTTAGAATTATTTATATCTATCGTTACGAAGGAAATTCGAACCCTGAAGATGAATCAAGTGTTTACGGAATCGAAAAAATATCGACAGGAGAAAAAGGAGTTTTAGTTGCAGGCAATTTGGGATTTGTACAAACAAATTTAGCATCGATACTTATCCAATTAGAAATTGAGGGCAGAGGTAGAATTCTGAACAACTAAAAATAAAAGCATGAATCAACTACTAAATATTACCATTAAAATATAAAAAAGCGTTACCAAGAAAATTGATAACGCTTTTTTTATTTTTTCGAATAAATTTTAACTTTCTAAAGAAAGTTAATCGTTTTCTATTTTTAGTAATTGTCTATATTCAGAAAAACGATGCTCGCGAATAGGTCGTATAAAAGGTTCTGTTTTGAAATATAAAACTAAACATGGAGAAATATTTTTATATTTTTCTACAAATTCAAACGAAACTAATTCACCATTCTTTATTCGCTGTTTTATTTTGTTGTGATAAGGATACATTTTCCTTTTTATAAAATATTACTTCGCTTTTCTACATAAAACCTTGAACGGAATAGAAAATGCACTATTATATTTTGATTTCAAACGACGAATATCTCTCGAAGCAGATGCTCTTGTAAAATAATCTCCAACTAAAACGCGATAGTCTGGTGAGAAATAAGCTGTTTGCGATGATAAGTCAGGATAAGAACGTGCAAATTCATTTCTTACCTTCTCTGCATCTTTTCTATCTTTCGAATAATAAATCTGAATTTTGAAACCATTAACCTGTGGTGTGCCCGCACAAGGATCATTAGATTGTATAATTGGTTTTTTCTCTGTCGGTTTCTTTACAGTAGTGGTATAACTACAAATAGCATCTTCTTTTGCTTTTAATACATTATTTATTCTACTATCAATTTCCATATTCAATGTACCATTATTGATGATTTGAATAGTATCAATTTTATCTTGAGCAAAAACACAAGAAGAAAAAGTAATAAGGAATAAAAAGATAAATTTTTTCATAAGATGAAATTAATTTGTGCAAATATACTTTTTACAATTAAGTTATTAAATTTTATAGACTTTTATTTTCTTACAACGAATATTGTTCCAATTTTTTTTAACAATCAAATATTTGATTGTTGTTTCGTATAATTGATTGGCAGATTATAATAAAAACAACAATGATTATTTTTTAAATTATGTTAAATAGCAATTTTTCTTGTTCTAAATCTTTTCTATCAAATCAAATAGATAATATTTATACAGCAATATTTTTTAACAATTAATTTAGAAACGTTTTAAATTAAGCTCAATGACAAAGTTCAGTATGTAAACTTTATGATTTTATTAAGTATTGAAGCTATTTTTGCTGTTAGTTAAGTGTTCAAATAAAAACGAGTTAAAAGAAACAACGAACTGAGATTATTTAAGTAAATGAAGGCAAGATTTCTAAAAAGAATACGTTTATGGAGCTGCGCGATAATACTATCGACGTTCTCCTTAGCAAATGCCCAAGATGCAGGTAAAGGTTACGAATTATTCGAAGCCAACTGTACTGCATGTCACCAGATTGATGGTAAATTAATTGGGCCGGAATTACGTAATGTTGAGAAACGCGTACAAGAAGAAGCTGGACTTGGAAAAGAGTGGTTACACTCTTGGATTAAGGACAACAAAGCTTTACGCGCGTCTGGAGATGCGTATGCAAACAAAATTTTCGCTGAGTACAATAACACTGAAATGTTAGCTTTTCCTAACTTATCTGACGGTGATATTGATAATATTCTAGCGTATACTGCCGATCCTGATGGTGGTAAAAAGGCTTTTGATGATGCAAAAGCTGCAAAAAAGAAAGAAGCTGCTGCTGCTAAAGCTGCTGCTGCCGGAAACGGAGGTGGTGCTGGAACAGGAGTTATCGCAGTTGGATTTGTTGTATTAGCAGCATTATTATTGTGGATTTTGGTTCGCGTTAATGCATTAGTTAAAGCAACTGCAACTGATGATTTAGATTCTAAAGAAGAAAAAGCTGCTTTTTCTTTCGCAAACTTCTTCCAAAAATACCAAAAAGTTGGTGGTGTGTTAATCGCAGTATTAGCATTCTTTGCATTGTACAACGTGTATTGGGGATTAATGGGAATTGGTGTTGATAAAGGTTACGAGCCAGAACAACCAATTTATTTCTCTCACAAAGTTCACGCAGGTGTACAAGGTATCGACTGTCAGTACTGTCACAGTTCTGCTAAATACGGTAAAGTGTCTGGAATTCCTTCACCAAACGTATGTATGAACTGTCACAAAACAATCAAAGAATACAAAGGAGATTACTTCGAAGAAGAATTAATCACTTCTGGTAAATTCGCTGATGAGGAGGCAGTTAAGAATTTCTATACAGGAGAAATCCAAAAAATGTATAAAGCTATTGGATGGAATCCAGAAACGAACAAATACGATGGTCCACAAAAACCAATCGAATGGGTACGTATCCACAATATGCCAGATTTCGTATTCTTTAGCCACGCGCAACACGTTGTAGCAGGAGAGAAAGCGATTAAGAAAGCAATTAAAGATGGAACTATTCCAAATGCTAAAGAATTGAACATTGGATCAGGAGACCAAGTTTGTTTCGCATGTCACGGACGTGTTGATGAAATGAACGAAGTAAAAATGGCGAATGATTTCACAATGGGATGGTGTATCGAGTGTCACAGAACTACTGAGGTAGATATGGACAACGAGTATAACAAAGAATATTACGCAGAACTACACGAAAAACTGAAAAAACAGTACGGTGACGCAACTAAGATTACAGTTGATGCTATCGGAGGTTTAGAGTGTGGTAAATGTCATTATTAATATAAAAAAGAGAGGAGTATAAATGGCTTCGAAGAAAAATTACTGGAAAAGTTTTGAGGAGTTAACTGACAATACATTAAATGAAAAGTTAACTACCAACGAATTTGCAGAAGAAATTCCTGTAGATAATTTCTTAGGGAATGATAACGCCATGGAGAATAGTCAAACTTCACGACGTGACTTTTTGAAGATTTTAGGGTTCAGTACAGCTGCTGTTACTTTAGCAGCCTGTGAAGCTCCAATCGTAAAATCTGTTCCTTATGTAGTGAAACCAGAAAACATTATGCCTGGTGTACCTACTTATTATGCATCTACAATTTTTGATGGATACGATTACGCGAACGTATTAGTACGTACAAGAGAAGGTCGTCCAATTAGAATTGATGCAAACAAAGGCGCAAAATATTATGGTTCTACAAATGCACGTGTTCAAGCATCTGTATTATCATTATACGATTCTGATAAAATAAAATCACCTTTAACAAACGCAGGTGAAAACTTCAAAGCAACATCTTGGAAAGAGCTTGATGCACGTGTAACAAAAGCATTAGCATCAGTAGGAGGGAAAAAAGTAGTTATTTTAACTTCTTCTTTACCTTCACCAACAACTAAAAAGTTGATTGCTGAGTTTGCAACAAAATATCCAACAACTCAACATGTTGTTTATGATGCAATTTCTTCTACGAATGCATTAGACGCAGCGCAAGAAGTTTACGGAAAAAGAGAAATCCCATTCTACGATCTTAAGAATGCTGAATTAGTTGTTTCTTTCAACGCAGATTTCTTAGGTGATTACAATGGTGGTGGAATGGAAGGTGATTATGGTGTTGCTCGTAAACCAGGAGCAAACATGATGCGTCACATCCAAGTAGAATCTGTTTTATCTTTAACAGGTGCAAATGCTGATACACGTTATCCTTTAAAACCAACTGATACTGAAAAAGTATTGGCTGAAGTTTATAATAAATTAGCAGGTGGTTCAGCTTCTTCTAAAGAAGCATTAGCTATTGCTGCTGAATTAACAGCAAAAGGTTCTAAAGCTGTTGTTATGGCAGATGGTTCGAAAGAAGCATACGCAATTGCATACGCAATTAACCAATTGTTAGGATCAGCCGCAGTTTCTGATAAAGCTGTCTTATTAAAAGAGTCTAACGATGCTGTATTTAATCAATTTGTTGCAGAAGCTAAAGCTGGACAAGTTGGAGTTTTATTAAACTTCCAAACAAATCCAATTTACAATGCTAAAAATGCAAAAGAAATTGAAGCAGCTTTCAAAAACATTGGACTTAAAGTTGGTTTAGTTGAAAAATTAGATGAAACTGCTTCAGTAATGGACGTTATTGCTCCAGTTACTCACGGTTTAGAGTCTTGGAATGATTTCAACCCATTAACAGGTGTATATTCATTACAACAACCAACAATTCCACGTGTATTTGATTCTCGTCAATTCCAAGATTCATTAATCGCATGGATGACAGGAGTAACTAAAGTAAATGAAGTAGAAGATCCAAATGATCCAATTATGGTGATGGCGGTTTCTGCAACAAGACAAAAAGTTTCTCCATATTACTTATATGTAAAACAAAACTGGGAATCAGCTATTTTACCAAAATTAGGTGTAGATTTCAACAAAGCATTATACAATGGTTATAATGAAGCGACTGAAACATCTGCATTTACTGCTAACACTGGTGTTGCTGCAGCTGCTGCTACAAAATTAGCAGGAGCTAAAGCGTCAGAATGGGAAATTCAATTCTATTCTAAAGCTGGTTTAGGAGATGGTACACAAGCAAACAATCCTTGGTTACAAGAATTACCAGATCCAATTACACGTAACTCTTGGGATAACTATTTAACAGTTAATCCAAATGATGCGGAAAAATTAGGAATCAAAATTCAAGATAACTACAACGTTACAAACGGAAGAATGCAATTTGACGGTGAGTATGTAAACTTAACTGTTAATGGAGTAGTTTTAGAAAACGTTCCAGTATTCATCCAACCAGGTCAAGCAATTGGAACTGTAGGTTTAGCTTTCGGTTACGGTCGTACAAAAGCTGGTAAAGTTGCAAACAATGTAGGGGTTAATGCTTTCGCATTATATACTGGTAACGTAGGTGCATCTAATGTTAAGATTGAAAAATCTTCTCGTTCAGATAAACACGAATTTGCTAACATGCAACAACAACCAACATTGATGGGACGTTACGAAATCGCAAGAGAAGTTTCTTTAGCTGATTTCATCAACACAGATCGTCAAGAATGGAATCCAGTTGCTAAGATGCCAACATGGAGAGGAGATTCTCCAGTAGGTGAAGTAGATTTATGGGCTAGTTTTGATCGTTCAACAGGACCTCACTTCAATTTAACAATTGATATGAACTCTTGTACAGGATGTGGAGCGTGTGTAATTGCTTGTCAAGCAGAAAACAACGTACCAACTGTTGGTAAAGAGCAAATGCGTATGTCGAGAGATATGTATTGGTTAAGAATTGACCGTTACTACTCTGATGTTACTTACCAAGATAAAGAAGGAAAATTAACTCAAAAAGTTGCGTTAGAATCTGATCCAGATAACGAACCACAACAATATACACGTTTAATTAAGCCAGAGGCTGAAAATCCGGATGTGATTTTCCAACCATTAATGTGTCAACACTGTAACCACGCTCCTTGTGAGACTGTGTGTCCAGTAGGTGCAACATCTCATGGTCGTCAAGGTCAAAACATGATGGCTTATAACCGTTGTGTTGGTACTCGTTACTGTGCAAATAACTGTCCTTACAAAGTTCGTCGTTTCAACTGGTTTAACTGGGCGAATAATGACAAATACGACTTCCACATGAATAATGATTTAGGTCGTATGGTACTTAACCCAGACGTTGTTGTACGTACACGAGGAGTAATTGAGAAATGTTCATTCTGTATCCAACAAACTCAAGCTGCAATCTTAAAAGCTAAGAAAGAGAACAGAGTAGTTAAAGACGAAGAGTTTATGGCTGCTGCTGCTTGTGCTGCTGCTTGTGGAACAGGTGCGATGAAATTTGGTGATATCAATGATGATAAATCTGAAGTAAGAGCAGCATCGAAAGATAAACGTTCTTATGTTTTATTAGAAGAAATTGGTACAAAACCAAACGTTATCTATCAAGTAAAAGTTAGAAACAGAAAAGAACAAGCTTAATTAAATTAGTAAAGAATTAATAAGGTAAACAAATATGTCACATTACGAATCACAGGTAAGAGAACCCCTTATTTTAGGACATAAAACCTACCACGATATCACAGTAGACATTGCTCGTCCAATTGAGACGCCAGCAAGTAAATTGTGGTGGACATGTTTCAGTATAGCAATGGTTGCATTCATCTTTGGTGTTGGAGCAATTGCTTATACAGTAGGAACTGGTATTGGTGTATGGGGATTGAATAGAACGATTAACTGGGGTTGGGATATCACCAACTTCGTATGGTGGGTAGGTATCGGTCACGCTGGTACGTTAATCTCAGCCGTTTTATTATTATTCCGTCAAAAATGGAGAATGTCGGTTAACCGTTCTGCGGAAGCCATGACGATCTTCGCCGTTGTACAGGCAGCGTTATTCCCTGTAATTCACATGGGTCGTCCATGGTTAATGTACTGGGTATTCCCAATTCCTAACCAATTTGGATCTTTATGGCCTAACTTTAACTCACCATTATTATGGGACGTATTCGCGATTTCTACGTATTTCTCTGTATCAACAGTTTTCTGGTTGATGGGATTAATTCCTGACTTCGCTATGGTACGTGACCGTGCAACAAAACCATTCGCTAAGAAAATCTACGGAATCTTATCATTCGGATGGGGTGGTGGAGCAAAACATTGGCAACGTTTCGAAGAGTTATCTTTGGTATTAGCTGGTTTATGTACACCATTAGTATTCTCGGTACACACGATTGTATCTTTTGACTTCGCAACGTCGGTAATCAAAGGATGGCACTCAACAGTATATCCTCCATATTTCGTTGCCGGAGCTATTTTCTCTGGTTTCGCGATGGTACAAACATTATTAAGTGTAATGCGTAAAGTTTTACATTACGAAGATTATATCACACGTAAACACATCGAGTACATGAACATTGTAATCGTTGTAACAGGTGGTATGGTTGCAGTAGCTTACTTAACAGAGTTATGGATCGCTTGGTATTCAGGATCTCGTTACGAAGACTTTACATACTTCTCTCCAGGAGCAGCAACAGGACCTTATTGGTGGGCATTCTGGGCGTTAATTATCTGTAACGTTTTAGTACCAGGATTATTATGGATTCGTCCAATCAGAAGAAACTTCTTCTGGACATTCGTTATCTCTATCGTAGTTAACATCGGTATGTGGTTCGAGCGTTTTGATATTATCGTTATCAACTTATCTCGTGACTATTTACCATCGAGCTGGACAATGTTTATGCCTTCATGGGTAGACGTAGGTATCTTCTTAGGTACTATGGGATTCTTTTCTGTGTTATACTTATTGTACGCACGTACATTCCCAGTTATTTCACAATCTGAATTAAAAACTATTTTGAAATCATCAGGCGAAAGCTATAAAAAACATCATACTGAAGATGAGCATCACGAACACTAAAATCGTTTATGGTCTTTACGGAGACGATGATGATTTATTAAAAGCAGTAAAATCTATTCGTAAACAAGGTATTACGATAGATGAAGTATATACACCTTTCCCTGTACACGGTTTAGATAAAGCCTTAGGATTAAAGAAAACTCGTATTTCTGACCTTGCTTTCTTCTACGGTGCATTTGGTACAACGTTAGCATCTTTGATGACATGGTTTATTATGAACCATGACTGGGCTCAAGATATTGGAGGGAAACCATCTTTTTCTTGGGGTGAGAATATGCCAGCTTTCGTTCCTATTATGTTCGAGTTGACAGTATTCTGTGCAGCGCACTTTATGTCATTAACATACTTAGTGCGTAACAAAATGTACCCAGGAGCTAAAGCTAAAAACCCAGATCCACGTACAACAGATGATAAATTCTTAATCGAAATCAGAACTGCTGATGTTGAGAAAATCAAAAATGTATTTGTAGAAACTGGTGCTGAAGAAGTAACTGTAAAAGGTGATGTAGTCGTAGAACCAAGTGTTAACAATTTAGTACAAGAAGCATAATGAAAAAGATAGCATTACTTATAGGATTAGGAAGTATTATTATCACTTCTTGTTCTGATAAAAAACGTCACGCAAGTATCGTATATATGCCAGATATGTATTATCCTACGGCATATGATCCTTACGAAAAGGCAACTTTTGGTTACCCTCATGACGAAGAAAACTCTGAAGTTCCTGTATTAAGTAAAAATCATAATATGTCTGCATTAGAATCTGTAGAAGGTGCTGTTGCAAGAACAGATGGTGATATTTTACCATGGACTTTCAAAAACAATAACGCTGGTTATGCACAAGCAAAAGCAGTAACTGTTTCTCCTTTGAATGCCGCTAACAAAGCTGCAGACTTAGAAAGAGGTAAGTTATTGTTTGGACAAAACTGTGCAGTTTGTCACGGTGACGCTGGTGATGGACAAGGATCAATCGTAAAATCTAAAGCTTATTCAGGTGTTCCTAATTATAGCGAAAGAGATGTTACAGTAGGTTCTGTTTATCATGTAATTATGTATGGAAAAAATGCGATGGGTTCTTACGCATCTCAATTGACTCCTGCAGACCGTTGGAGAGTTGCTGAATATGTAATGAGTTTGAAAGGTGCTACTACAGCTGCCGCTGCTCCAGCCGGAGAAGCAACTGCTGAAGCAAAACCTGCAACAGAAACTGAAACAGCAACTAATAAATAATAAAATAAGTTAATTATTATGCAATATACATTTTCCCCAAGATTAAAAAATGCATCACTTATCTTAGCTGTTATAGGTGTTGTACTTTACGGGATAGGATTTTTCTTACATCAACAAGATGTTGCTAATTCAACTGAATATATTAACGGTTTGATTGAAGCTCACCCAACTCAATTTTTTGGTGACTACATTTCAGATTCTTATGCATCTATGAACACAGATCATGCTGGACACATGGAGCATTTGACAAATTTATTGAAAAACAGACCTTGGGCTGCTTTCTATGTACCAGCTTATTTATCGTTTGGTATTGCGGCATCTGCGTTGTTTTTCTTATGTATTCAATTCGTAGCTAACGCTGGTTGGTCTATGGTAGTATCTCGTGTTATGGAGGCTATCGCATCATTTTTACCAGTTGGTTCTGTACTTGTAGCTATCATCGTTTTAGGATCTTATTTTCACATGAATCACTTATTCCACTGGATGGATGCTGATTTAATAAATCCTGATAGCGAGAAGTATGATATCTTCATGGCGAACAAAGCTCAACTTTGGTTAAGCCCTAACTTCTGGTTAGTACGTTGTGTTATTTACTTAGTAGTATTATCTTTAATGTTACCAGTAATTAAAAACGCAACACGCAAATTAGACGAAACAAACGGAGACTTAAAAGTGTACGCTCAATTGTACAAAAAATCAGTAATTTACTTAGTGATTTTCGCAATTTGTTCTGCAGCATTTGCTTGGGATTTCGTGATGTCTTTAGATCCACACTGGTTCTCTTCATTATTTATGTGGTACGGAATGGTTTCATATTTAGTTTCTGCGGTTTCTATTATGGCAATTATTTCTATCTACTTAAAAAGAAAGAACGCATTACCATTATTTAATGATAACCATTTACATGATTTAACAAAATACATGTTTGGTTTCTCATTATTATGGTCATACTTATGGTTCTGTCAATTCATGTTACAATGGTACGCGAACATTCCTGAGGAAGCTCAATACTTCCAACAACGTATGGCGCAATACCCATTATATTTCTGGATGTTGATCATTAACTTAGTAGCTCCATTCTTGATTTTAATTTCATCAAGCATGAAACGTCGTTACCAAATCGTTTTCGCGATGGGATTCGTTATCATCTTTGGACACTACTGGGATTTCTACAACCAAATTATGCCAGCAGCTGTTGGACCATTCCACAACTTTGGTTTAATGGAAATTGGAGCATTAGTTGGAATCGGAGGATTATTTACATTCGTAGTTATGAATGCAGTTTCTAAATTAAACCTAGAAGCAAAAGGTCACCCTTACTTCCACGAATCAAAAATTTATGAATATCCTTTCTAATTAGAAAGATGTTATAAAACCTAAAAAGCTCGATGCATTTGCATCGAGCTTTTTTATTTGATTAATAATTTGTAATATTTTTATTCTTGAATTGTTCTACGTTTTATTTCCAAATCAACCAAGAAATGATCGACATCGTCATCTGTTGATAAATTTCCAACCACGTAAACACCTTTATCTCCGTTTTGATTATTGATTATACCATAAACCGAAGATTCGTCATCAGGATCAGACATTCCTTCGTAACGATAAATACACACGATATCAAAGATTTCAGGAGCTTGTTTTAATTGATCTTTTTCGATATTATAGTCAATCGTAAAACCATTTTCTTTTAGTTCGTCTAAGGCTTCGTTTGTTGTTTTGTAGCGGTATTGGATTTTTTCTTTCATAATTTTAATAGTTTAATTATTGAGTCTCAAATACTATTCCAATCAGTATATTCATTAAAATATAGTAAAGTCTTTTTTGGTAAGGTTATTGTTTTATTTCAAAGTGAATATAATGAATATGATTATGAAACTAATACTATTAAAAAAAATTAACTTGATTGCAGTTTTTGCTCTTGCTGCTTTATTTTTGGTTTCGTGTGATGGATCTACAACTATATATGGATTAGAGCATCAGCATAAACACAAAAAGAAGTATAAGAAATATCCGAAGTACGAAGTAAGATATGATGACCATCGTAGCTTACCACCAGGTCAACACAAAAAAGTACACGGTGATAAATCTTCAAAAAGATATGCACCAGTTCAACAAAAGAAAAATAATGGGAAATATTATAAAAAGAAAGGGCATCATAAACATCATAATGATTAAAAAAGAAAAGGATTGA